>JAUQOW010000067.1 GCA_030550675.1 Chloroflexota bacterium | reverse complement strand
GTCCGCACTGGTTCAGGCGCTGTCTGGACCGGAGGTTGAGTTGGTGATTGACCTGCACACAGGCGCCGGTACGGCTACCGTATGGACCTGCACGACCGGCGCGGAGCCATAACGCATGAAATTGCCGCTGTTCCCGTTGCATACCGTACTGTTCCCGGGCGCGCCGATCTCGCTCCACATCTTCGAGGAACGGTACCGCCTGATGATCGGTCAGTGCCTGGCGCAACATCAGCCGTTCGGCGTCGTCCTGCTTCGCTCAGGCAGCGAAGTCAGCCCAGACGACCCGTTCATTCGCAGTTTGCGCCGCCAACTGGACATTGATGATGACGACATGGTGCGTGAAGCGGTTGTTCCGTTTGAAATCGGCACAATTGCGCGCATTACTGAAAGCCAGCGTTTCGATGATGGACGTTACCTGCTGATTGCAGTGGGGCAACGCCGCTTCCGCGTGCAGTATATCATTCAGCACCAGCCGTATATTGTCGCTTCAGTGACGCAACTGGCGGAGGATACGTCAACGCTCTCGAGCGCCGTAATCACTGAACTGCGCCAGACGTATGAACGCTACTGGCAGACGATGGCGCGCGTGACCGGAAGAGAGTATGACTACGAAGAGTTGCCCGCCGATGCGATAGAACTCTCCTACTGGCTGGCGCACCGCTTACACGTAGACAATCAACGGAAACAGCGCTGGCTTGAGAGCGATGTCGCCACCCGCCTGCGCGAAATGACCGGTATGCTCAAGGTGGAGATCGCCATGCTCCCGCGCACCGGTCGTCGTCGCGGCGGCGACGCCTGGCCCTGGTCGTGGAACTAGCCTGACAGCATCCGAGCGATGATTGTTGCAGCCTGCATGGTCACTCTGCGCTTGCCTGGCATTCGCTCATTGAAAGAAAAACGAAGCATTGTGAAATCGCTGCTGGGCAGAATGCGCAACCGCTTCAACGTTTCGGTCACCGAAGTCGATGCGCACGACAACTACGGACGCGCGGTCATCGGCATTGCGTGCGTCTCCGGTTCGGGCGACTATGTCGAAGGGCAGATTCAGGCGGTGCTGCGCTGGATCGAAGAAGAGCGACCCGATCTCGAAATCCTGGCTGCCGACATTGAACTGCTGTGAGTGCCGGTATGGACGAGGTGCTCCCCTTCCCATTCCTGGCGATTGTCGGTCAGGCGGAATTGAAAACGGCGCTCGTGCTGGCGCTGATCAACCCGCAAGTCGGCGGCGTGCTCCTGATCGGTCCCTACGGCGTCGGAAAGACGACCGCCGTGCGCGGGCTGCTCGACGTTATGCCGCTGGTCGAGGTTGAAGAAACCGATGATTCGGGCAACCCGGTCAAACGTCGTCGCCCGATGCGCATCATCGAACTGCCGCTCAATGCCCGCATGGAAGATGTGGTCGGCGGCATCAATGAGCGCGTGGCGCTTGAACAGCAACGGGTCATGCTGGAAGAGGGAGTCCTGGCGCGCGCGCATCGCAATGTGCTCTATATCGACGAGGTCAACCTGCTCGATGCGCGGGTCGTCGATGCCATTCTCGACGCGGCTGCCCAGGGACGCACCTTTGTGCGCCGCGGACCGATGACGCGCCTTTATCCTTCACAATTCGTTCTGATCGGTTCGATGAATCCGCAGGAAGGAACACTGCGCCCGCAGATTCTTGATCGTTTCGGATTGCGGGTGTGGGTGGCGCCGCTGATGGACCGCGAGCAACGGTTGGAGATTTACCGGCGCGCGCGGCGCTTCCGCGAGAATCCTGAAGCATTCCGCGCCGAGTACGCGGAAGAAACTGGCAGGCTCAAGCAGGAGATCGCCGCCGCGCGCGAGATTCTGCCCCAGGTAACGATCGATCCTGCTGCCGAACAGTTCGCCATCGACTGTATTCAGCGTCTCGCCATTCCTTCACACCGCGCCGAGATCGCGCTGTTTGAAGCGGCGCGCGCCCGCGCCGCCGCCGACTTTCGCCTGACCGCCACCATCGACGACATCCGGAGCGTCGCTGTCCTGGCGCTCCGGCAACGACGCAGCGTGCAGATTGACGAATATGCAACCGCCGTCGCGCTTGAAGACGCCGCCATTGAACGGGTCATCAACAGCGACGGCGCCGTTCTGTCACGACGCCGTTCTCCGCGAAAACGAGCCTCTTCCAGGCGCGCCGAAAGCGTCACCCAGCCCACGCCAGCGGACGCTGCACTTCTGGATCGTTCATCAGATACGTGAGCATCTGCTGATCGGAAGCATCACGCAACCGCCAGATCAAGCGCTGCGCCACCTGATGATCAAACGCAATCTGTGCATTGCGCAGCGTATCGTCCGGATCGAACAGACCACGCCCCTCCGCATCAAAGCTGTTGGCAACGTAGAGCATCACCTCCTGACGCAACCGCTGCGTCAGCGCCATGCCCGCGCGCCGCAGCGCAGACGCCAGCGGTTCTGAACATCCCATCCGACTCCACTGCGTCGCGCCGATAATCTGGAGCAAATGCTTACGGGCTGCGGCGGCATCACGCCGACTGACGCGCAGCCACAGGCGCTGCACGCCGACCGGCGCCGGCGCCAGCGGACGCCAGACCGCGCGATCAACCCTTCCGGCGCGAAAAGCGATCACGCCAGCGCGGCGCAGCACGTCGGTATGCAACACTCCTACGCCTTCAGCGGTATTGACCGTCGCCGTGATTGACACGTTCGATGGCACAATCGGTCGCTCATCAGCGGGAATGCCGGGGAGGCTCAGGCGGGTGCGCCCTTCTTCATCGACGCTCAGCAACGTCGTAAAGTAGTAATTCACTTCCGCCGGATGCATGCCATCGAAACAGACGATGAACACCTTGCCGACGCTGCCCGGATCAGCCGCTTCCTGCAACAGTTCAAGGAAGCGCAGCGAAGTGAAATGATCGAACAAGGAGCGAAATGAGCGCTGATCCCCCGTCGCTTTGAGCCAGGAGGAGTCGCCGTTAATCAGCGCATACTGCGGGCTGCCGTGTCCAAGCAGCGTTTCGGCGAACAGCGTGACCAGTTCGGTCTTGCCCGCACCCTCGACGCCGGTCAGCACCACAAATGGATGGGTTTTCAGCGACACATAATACGCAACGAGCAACGTCCGCGAAAAGGGCAACCCCGAAGCGCGCGCGAGCGCCGCCATGCGCCCGATCAACTCCTGCTCGCCAAACGCGGCGTCCTGGTTGTCGCGGCTGCTCAGACGCAGCAATGGCGGTCGCAGCCCATACTGGGGCGCCTTCCGTCGGCCCTCGCTGGCCGCTCCCCCGGCAACAGCGCCGATGGGACTCAGGAAGTGCAGCATACAGCACCTTCAGATCTCTTTACCGAACGAATGAGCGGGACGTCCGTACCGGATCTCAGAGGAGTCTCCCACATTGAGCTCGCGAAAATCGCCCAGAACCACGGCATGATCGCCGATCAGACTCGATTGCAGCGTGGCGGAGACGATCTGCGCATCGCGATTGATAATCGAATCGCGAATGATCGAGTCCTTAACGACAGCGCCCGCCGCGATCGATACATACGGACCAATGATCGAATTGATCACCTGCGCCGTGTCATCGATATAGACCGGCGGAATGATGATCGACCCGTCGAGCCGACTGGGATCGACATGGTCGCGCCCGTGATCGAGCAGGTACCGATTCGTCCGCAACACCGTCTCCGGCTTCCCGCAGTCTTCCCACACCTCGACCGTCGGCGCGGTAAAACGCGCGCCATTTTCGACCATCAACTGCAGGGCGTCGGTCAGGAAGTACTCGCCTTTTGTCTGAATATTGCGCAGCATGAGCACTTCAATGGCGCTCATCAGCCATTGAATGTCGCGGATGTAGTACAGACCGATCATCGCCAGTTTCGACTCATCGGTCGTCGGCTTTTCCACGAGGCGGGTAATGAACCCGTCTTTGGTGAACGCTACGCCGAACCGCCGCGGGTCGTCCACTTCCTTACAGAAGATGGCGCCATCGATATCCTGCTCGGTCAGATGACTCAGATCCGCCTCAAAGATCGTGTCGACGAACAGAATGAGGGTGGGACCATCGACGACTTCGCGCGCCAGGTAGACGGCGTGCGCCTGTCCTTTCAGTTCAGTCTGTTCAATGAACCGCGCCGGGATTTTGTAGTTCGTCGTGACGTACTCGGCGATCTGATTCCCCAGATAGCCGGTGATGAAGATCATCTCATCGATTTGAAATTGGGTCAATGTATCGAGAATATGACCCAAAACCGGCTTTCCGGCGACCGATACCAGCGGCTTGGGTTTGCTGTACGTATGCGGGCGCAGGCGCGTCCCAAGCCCGGCGGTGGGAATAATGACTTTCATAGATATCCTGTTCCTGACGTATTCACATCAGCCCTGGCTGCCGTGCGCGGCGCAACCGCACCCTCCGCCGCAACATGCGTCGCCTGAACGGGTCGATGCGACATCCGTCCTGAGCGCGATAACCGAGATCTTGCGCTGCACCTGACGGCTGCCGCACGCCGGACAGTCGATCAGCTCGTCGGCGCGATGGAATGGACGCAAAAGATCAAATTCGCGCGCGCAATCGCTGCACTGATACTCGTAGAGCGGCATAGGACCTGTTGCACTTAAGCGGAAACCATGCCATTGCATTATAGCATGATTGGAGAACCATCGTGAAGATGGCAATCAGCGCCGCCGGAGTCCGGCAGACTCGCATTCACGGCAGGGGTGAGGGACGCATCACAGGCTGCCGGGCTGGAGAACGAAAGGAAGAGGAGTCGCGCGCCAGAAAACTCAATAATATCATATTGAACTGCTCTGGCTCGTCGAGAAATGGGAAGTGGCGACTCTTGGGCATCACCACCACCTGCGCAAGCGGCACGTGGTGAAACAGGCTCGCCTGGTTGGGATTGACGATTTCATCGCGCCCGCCGTGGACAATCAGGGCGGGAACGGTCAACCGCGCAAGCTCAGGGCGCAGATCGGTGTGCAACATCGAAGCGATGGAGCGTTGCAGCGTGATCGCGGAAGATTTCAGACTATCGTCCAGGATTTCGTGGACCGCCGGATCGTTCGTTTCACCCAGAAAATGGCGAAACAGGAAGCGCCGCAACCAGGGCGCGCGCGTGAGCGTATCGGCGACCGGCTGGTAATAGGTCAACTTGAGGAACCATGAGAGCGAACTCCCGACAATCGGCGCGCCGACAGTCACGACTTTGGCGACGCGCCTGGGGTAATCGAGCGCTGTCTTGAGCGCCACCATACCCCCCATGGAATGGCCCACCAGCAATACCTTATCGATCCCCAGTGCGTCGAGGAAGCGAATGACCTGATGGCTATAGTTCTGAATGCTCTCCGGCGTATTTTTACGGCGTGATTCGCCAAAGCCCCAGAAATCGAACGAATATGCGCGATACTTTGCCGCAACCTGCTCAATTGTGGGGAACCAGTAGCGCCAGCTGCCCATCCAGCCGTGCAAAAAAAGCACTGGACGACCGCGCCCGAACACTTCGTAGTGCACTGTCTGATTGTCAATCACGATCATGCTCATAGGTGCATCGTACCATTTCTTCGACGGCTGGGCATCAGGAATCTGGTCCTGTTTCCCCGGAATGTTACACGCCGCGCATGGTTATGGTATCGGTCAAACGGGTGCGCACCAGCGTCAGATGCTGTTCCCGCTCGCTCAACGAGCGTCGCAATCGGTTCTGGAGCGTGGCGATGTCTTCCGAAATAGCGCGCAGTTGTTGCATCTCGCGCTCGAGATCGTCGAGCAGTTGACTGGCTTGCAGGGCGGCCAGCGCACTTGCACGGTCGCGCGAGAGCGCACCCAGGCGATCCTGGATCGATGCCAGCAATCCCATCAGATTCGCCCACGATTCATTATCCCGGCGATCCCGCACCTGCAACCCGTGCTGTCGCCCGTCGAGCCAGGACTGAATCTGGCTCTGGAGATCGCTCAGGCGCATTTCCAGTTGATCGATGGTGGCCGCCAGGTCCGATGATGTGCGGGCGATGCCGCCGTTCTGCGCCAGCGCTTCGAGACGCCCCTGCAGTGTTGCGAGCGATGCGCCAAGTTGCGCCTGGCGCATGGCGACCGCTTCCTGTTCGTTGAGCAGGTCGAGCAGCATTTCGCGCAGTTGGGCGGTTTCGCTGGCGACCCGCGCCGATTGCTGATGGAGGAGATGCGGCACAAACCAGAGCAGAAGCGCGAGCAGTGCCAGCACCATAATGCCAAGCGCAACGAAGAGTACCGACATAGTGCATACTCCCTGTTCATTTCTGCTTCTCATTATACGGGGATGCAATTACCAGGGTCAACAATTCCCGGTTGCACAGGATGACATGTGGATTACACCGCCGTTGACAACTTCTATTCCAACTTCTATAATGCCATTC
Source organism: Chloroflexota bacterium (assembly GCA_030550675.1). GTDB lineage: Bacteria > Chloroflexota > Chloroflexia > Chloroflexales > Roseiflexaceae > Roseiflexus. Next base: position 14,978 of record JAUQOW010000067.1, on the reverse strand, counting down.
GCCATGCAATTCCCCTGAACAGCAGCGCGTGAGCGCGTGTAGAGATGACAACGAGATGAGCAATCATTTCCGGCGTTTCGCCAGGCTAATAGCGATCCTTGTCGCAAGCGCGGCGCTGGCAGCCTGCTCTGGCGGTCCGTTCTTCGGCGCCGATCAAGCGCTCTACGTGCCTGATCTGCTGGATCGCCCGCAGCAGTTCAATGGCAAGGACATCACGGTGTCGGGCGCCTACCTGGAGCGTGACGGACGCCAGGTGCTGGCGCTTGGCGTCAGCACCCTCGACAACGGACTGGACGCACAACCGCTCGGCGAGCCGATCTGGCTCGAAGGATTCCCGCGCGAGGCGACCAGCGAATTGCACCGTCCTGGCGATGCCGTCTACGGATTTGTGCGCGTCCGGGGACGCTTTGAAACCGGTGGTCCATTCGGCGCCGAGAACGCATACCGCCATCGGATCATTGTCACCTCCGCCGAACCGATTGAGCGGGTGCGTCGCAAGGAGTATCGCATTGAGAACCGACCTCTGGGCGAAGACAAGGTCAGCCTGTTCGACCTCGTCGCCGATCCGGCGCGCTACAATGGTCAGACAATCACAACGCAAGGGTACTATTTCTGGAACTCGTTGATCTACGTGCTGGCTGAAGGGGTCTCAACCGAAGAAGACGGCAGCAGTCCGCAACCGATCGGCAAGATGATCTGGATGGAAGGATTTCCGCCGAGCGTCTCTGGTGAACTGAATCTGGGACCGAACAACAGTTTCGTCTGGGGGCGCGTGGAAGTGACCGGTCTTTTCCAGGGCGGTGGAAACTTTGGCAAAGACGGCGCCTATCCGGCGCAACTGTTGCTCGACCCCAATAACCCGGCGAGTGCGCGCCCGCTCGACCCGAAGAAATAGACGATATGGGACTGCGGTGTACTATTTCACTGAGCGCATGACTGAGGATGATATCGAGCAGGTGCAGATGATCGAGCGCGCCAGTTTCAGCACGCTCTGGTCTGCCAACACGTATCGTCACGAGTTGCGTTCCTCTACAACACGTTATATTGTTGCGCGCGCCTCCCCTACTCCGCCGCCGCCGCGCACGGAGCGCCCCGCATCCCGGCGCGGCTTGCTTGCAAACCTGATTCCAATGTTTTTCGGTCAGCAGACAACGACCCGTGATTTCCCAATTGTGGGTTATGGCGGCGTCTGGCTGAGCGTTGACGAGGGGCACATCACCACGATTGCGGTGGCGCCAGCCTATCGCGGACGCGGGATCGGCGAGTTGCTGCTCAACGGGTTGATCGATCAGGCGCTGGATATGCACGCCGATGTGCTGACGCTGGAGGTGCGCGTCAGCAACATCGTTGCGCAGCAACTGTACCTGAAGTACGGCTTTCGTCCCGCTGGAAAGCGCCTGCGTTATTACACCGATAATGGCGAAGATGCGCTGATTATGTCAACCGAGCCGATCCGCAGCCCGGCGTACCAGGAGCGACTCCGACAACTGCGGGAGCGTCTGTTCGCACGATTGCGCGAGGAGGCGAACGAACCGGCGCCGCTTCACGACAACCTGCAACCGCGAACAGATTAATCGCCCCGCTTATACCTCCATCACGACCGGCAGCACCATCGGACGGCGACGGGTCTGCCCATAGAGATAGTCGCTGACCACTTCCTTGATCTTCCGGTTGACAAAGGCGCTGTCAATCTCCATTTTACCGCTGCCGTTGCGCTTGGAGAGCGCGTCGCGCACGATGTTCTTGGTCGACTCGATCAGGTCGTCCGACTGTCGCATATGGACAAACCCGCGCGAGACGACGTCCGGTCCCGCCACCAGTTCACCGGTCGTTCGGTCGATGCTGACGACCACCATCAGAATGCCGTCGCGCGCCAGGAGTTGACGGTCGCGCACAACTACCTGCCCGACATCGCCGACCGTGGTCCCATCCACATAGACGTACCCGACAGGGACTTTGCCGGTGACGCGCGCATAGTTGCGACTGAACTCCATCACAGCGCCGTTTTCAGGAATAATGACATTCGACTCGGAAAACAACCCGCCCATACTGAGCGCAAGTTTCCGGTAAAGCATCATATGGCGATAATCGCCGTGGAATGGCACAACGAACTCCGGGCGCAGGAGGGCGAGAACCATCTTAAGTTCTTCCTGCGCGGCGTGACCAGAGACGTGCACGGCAAGCCCTGATGGACTGCCGCCATAGATGACTTCCGCTCCCAGCCGGAACAGATTGTTGATTACCCGGTTGACCGACACCTCATTGCCGGGAATAGGGGTTGCTGACACGACAACCGTATCGCCTTCCTTGATCTTGACGTGTGGATAGTCGCGGTTTGCCATGCGCGCCAGCGCCGACATCGGCTCGCCCTGGCTGCCGGTGCAGATGACCGCCACCTGATCGTCGGCAAGACCCGCCGCTTCCTGCGGACGGATGAGCGTCCCCTGTTGCGCGCGCAGATACCCCAGTTCCATCGCAATGCGCGTCGTGTTCTCCATGCTCCGTCCGGCGACGACGACCTTGCGCCCATACGCTTCCGCAGAGTCGATCACCTGTTGCACACGCGACACGTTGGACGCAAAGGTGGCTATGATAATGCGTCCGGGCGCCGTTGCAAAGATCGAGTCGAACGCCTCGCCGACGACCTGCTCGCTTGGCGTATACCCCTTCGACTCGACGCGCACGCAGTCGGTAATCAGCAACAGCGGCGAGCGCCGCCCCAACTCCGAAAGTTTGACCAGATCGGTCGGGCGTCCATCGACCGGCGTATGGTCGAATTTCCAGTCGGTCAGATAGATCGCCAGACCGACGGGCGTATCAATTGCCAGACCGACCGTATCCGGGATGGAATGCGCCACGTTGAACGGCTCAATCGTGAAGGAGCCGACAGTGAATGGCTCGCCCGCCTGCATCTTTATCAATTTGACGCGGTCCAGCAGGCGATGTTCTTTGAGCTTCCCTGTCAGCATGCCCAGGGTCAGCGGCGTTCCGTAAATCGGCGGAAAATCGAGTTCCGGCACGAGATACGGCACTGCGCCGATGTGGTCTTCGTGCCCGTGGGTCAGCACAATGGCTTTGATCTTGTCCTTCTGATCACGCAGATACGTGATGTCCGGCAGCACGAGATCAACGCCAAGCATATCGGCTTCCGGGAACATCACCCCACAATCGAGCACCAGAATCTCATCGTTTTGTTCCAACACCCACATGTTGCGGCCCACCTCGCCGGCGCCGCCCAAAGGAATTGCACGTAATCTGTTTTTTGCCATAGGCGCATGTGAGGCGACAACGCGCTAAGGTCGTTCCCGCCTCGCTCCTTTCCTTTCCGGCTGCTCCATGAGCAGCCCTGCTATGATCGAATATCGTTCAGGCTGCAAGCGACAGCCTGTTATGCCTGCTTTCCTGCTGGCTGCGCATCGATTAAGCCAGCGCGCATCCGAATCTCGTGCAGCAGATCGTCGCGGTCGGCGAGGCCGGCGTAGATAATCAGACGCCGGGCGCCGCACGCCTGGCGGTGCAGCCAGCGCACCAGCGGGTTGCGGATCTGAGTCGAGAAGTCGTCGCTCAATGTCACCTCATCGAACGGTTCGTCGTTCTCGCCGTCGAGACGGCGAACGCTCACCACGCTGTTCCAGGGGCAGGTGAGCGCAACGCCGAACGACGTAAAGCGCAGCCCTGCGTCAGTCGGCGTATACTGCGCTCCCAGCTCCTCGAGAATGCTCCACGCTGCCAGGGGTGTAGCAACCAGCAACACTGTCATCAGCAAGGCGGGAATGATCTGACCGATGGAAAGCCCGCGATCGAGGTTCTCGCGCAACGCCTGGACGAAGCCAGCAGAGGGATCGCTACTGGTCGCAAGCGCAATGCGCAGCGTCCATAGCGCAAACACCCAGATCATCAGCGCACCGATCAGTAGCACAATCGCGCTGCGTCGTCCTGACGGAGAAAGCCGATAGGTCTTCATGGGCGTTCAGAACAGCGACAGTTGTTGAACCTCAGGTTCATCCGGCGTGTCAGGCGCAGCAGCGGCGGCTGCAGCCTGCGCGATCTTTGCTTCCGCCTGCGCAATAAACTCCGGCAATCTGCGAAAGTCGGCTTCGATCAACGCCCGATACTGCGGTTGATGCAGGGCTGCAGCGGGGTGCATCATCGGGACGATCATACGCCCGTCGATCCAGCGCGGCTGACCGTGGATGCGCGAGATTTTTTCGCCGGGAAACCAGCGCGCCATTGAAAAGCGACCGAGCGTCACAATGACCAGCGGATTCAGCGCTGCGATCTGTCGGTCGAGAAACTGACTGCAGGCGGCGATTTCGTCCGGCTCCGGGTCGCGGTTGTTTGGCGGCCGATGCTTGATGACATTGGCAATAAACACCTCGCTGCGCCGCAGACCGGCGAGCCCGAGCAGTTCATCGAGAAATTGACCGGCAGCGCCGACGAATGGCCGACCCTGGCGATCTTCATTGAAACCAGGCGCCTCGCCGATAAACATCACTTTTGCATCCGCTGGACCTTCGCCTGGAACCGCTTTCGTCGCCGACTGATGCAGTCGGCATGCAGTGCATGCCCGCACTTCACTGGCGATCTGCTGAAGGATTTCGGCTGCGTTCAACGACGTATTCCCTGAATAGTTATGAATTTTCCTTTTGTATTATACCATCTTCGTCCGACAATGCAGGATCAACCGTTTGCCCGGTTGGCGCGACGCTGGCATCATTCGAGTCAACATCGGGATTCGTGATCAGCGTCGGTGGAGGATCAAGACCGTTCCAGGCGGCGGAAGAGGCGCCTTGCTGCGGACGGCGGCGCCATTGGCGTGAAGGGCGTATCGTGCGATGTCTTGATAGTGCGTATTGAAGACTAATGAGCAAGAAGCTGGCGATCAGAAACGCTCCGACAAAGACGTTCCACGGCGCATCGCCAAAGAGACGCCGTAGCACGAGAGCTTCGACCGAAATGACGATTCCTATCACAAGCGCCGTTTTCAGAACGCCGTTCATCCGTGTCGCTTCGCTCCGCCGTTCCAGGCTCAATTGCGACGCTCCTCTTCAGGACGCACTTCACGACCCTGATCGAGTGTGTAGTTCGCAGTATCCAGGTGTGTGGGCTTTGTCGCCTGCTGTACAATGACACCTAGTTTTAACAATACGACGAACCCCGCGACCCCAATCGCGGCGAGCGCCACGATCAGGCATAAAATGATAAGAAGCGCATCAAGCATGATCAACTCTCCTCACGTCTCAGCCTGTGCAATAGCCAGAGAATCATACATCGCCATGTGCGATATACGCAGCAAGCGACCCGGCGTTTCAACTTTCTGTAAGTAATAATCGTTCAAACATGCAGAGGGATACGGTCTGTGCCAAAATGCACAATCAGCGCCGTCGGCGGAGAGGCGTCGGACCAAACCGCGTGGTAAACTGTGAGTAACCGGCGCCTGGCAAGATTTCTCGTAACTCAGGCGATCGTCCATGGCTCGTCTTGCAGAAATCACGTTGCCCTCATCGCTGCGTGAGCGACTCGCGCAGGGGCATCCCTGGGTGTACCGCGACCACGTGCCGCCCCATGTCCGCCTGCCATCCGGCGCCTGGGTCGTCGTCCGCTGCGGCGCGTGGCGCGGGTATGCGCTGTGGGACGCGGAAGGTCCGATCGCGCTGCGGATTTTTTCGACGCGCCGCCTGCCCGACACCGCCTGGCTGCACGAGCGCCTGACCGCTGCGTGGGATTTGCGGGCGCCGCTGCGCACTGCGGGCGTCACCGCCTACCGTTGGGTCTTTGGCGAAGGGGACGGACTGCCGGGCATTGTTGTGGATCGTTATAACGATATTGCCATCATCCAGGCGTATTCTGCAGGAGCGCTGTCTCTCGTCGATGACGTGGCAGCCGCGCTGTTCAGGGTCGATCCGGCGCTGCGCAGCGTGGCGCTTCGCGTGACGGCGGGGATGCGTTCGGCGAGTGATGCGGACGATGAAGGAGACGGCGATGAACGCCTGCGTCCATTGCATGGCGAACCGCCGCCGCGCGAGGTCGTGGTGGTGGAGCATGGCATACGTTTTGCCGTTGCGCTCCACACGGCGCAGAAAACCGGATTGTTCCTCGACCAGCGCGAGAATCGGCGGTTTGTTGAAGGACTCGCCGCCGGACGCACGGTGCTGAACTGCTTCGCTTACACCGGCGGGTTTTCGCTCTATGCGCTGCGCGGCGGCGCGCGACAGGTCGTCAGTGTTGACATCGGCAAGGGTCTGGCGGCGGCGACGGCGCGCAATCTGGCGCTCAACCGTCTCGATGACGGACGGCATCGCTTCGAGACTGCCGATTGTTTCGAGTTGCTGGAACAGTACGCCGCGACAGGGCAGCGCTTCGATCTGGTCATCCTCGACCCGCCCGCTTTCGCGCGACGCAAGGAAAGCCGATACGCCGCTCAGCGCGCCTACACGCGGCTGAATGCGCTCGGCATGCAATGCGTCAATCCCGGCGGTCTGCTGGCGACCGCGAGTTGCACTGCGCAGGTCGGACCGGAGGCGTTCCGCGAGGCGCTGGCAGCCGCAGGCGCGCTTGCCGACCGACGACTGCGGATCATCCACGAAGCCGGGCAGCCGCTCGATCATCCGGTTCCTGCCCATTTCCCGGAAGGCAGATACCTGAAGTTCGTAGTCGGGCGGGTCGAGGAGGCGGTGTAGGTGGTGGGTTGGACATTGCAGGTTGCACGTTGAACGTGGAACAGTTGCGGTTAGCAAGCGCATGACCTGTGCGCCTGACGTTGAACGCGGGAAATGGACCAGCAGGGGCGCGCCGGGGGACGCGCCCGGTTGAGGGTTGCAGGTTGGAATGTTGAACATGAGACGGCAACAGGTAGAGGCGCGCCGCTGGCGCGCCCGCGTGACTGGTAGGAGCGCACGGTCGTGCGCCTGTAACATTGCACATTCCGCGTTGAACATTGAACGTTCGGCGCTGCACATATGTTCTCTGATTCTTATCGCTGCAACGCTTCTCTACGCCTGCGGTTCAATAGTTTCGGAAGGAGGCGGAACGATGGCATTCACGCTCACAAGCCCGGCATTTATCGAAGGCGGCGCCATTCCGCGCGACTACACCTGCGACGGCGCGGATCGCTCGCCGCCGTTGCGCTGGACCGGCGCGCCGTCAGCCGCCAGTTACGTGCTGATCATGGACGATCCCGATGCGCCTGGCGGCACATTCACGCACTGGGTGCTGTACGACATCCCCGGTGACCGCACGGAACTGGCGGAGGGGGAGCAGAAGGTCGGGCTGGCAGGCGGCAACGATTTCGGCGGGCGCGGCTACGGCGGGCCGTGCCCGCCGCGCGGCAGGGGCGCGCACCGCTACTTCTTCCGTCTCTCGGCGCTCGACATTCCATCGCTGAAACTGTCCCCCGGCGCTTCCCGGCGCGATGTCGAAGCCGCCATGCGCGGTCACGTGCTGGCGACTGCCACGCTCATGGGGCGGTATGAGCGCAAGTGACCATCACTGCGATGATCGGACGGTCACCCGGCGCGTGGCGTATGCGATCAATCCGATGCCGATCAGGATCAGCAACGCCAGACCGATCAACTTGGCATAAGGGCTGACGTCGGCGATACCGAGCAACCCGAAGCCCGCGCTCAGCCCCCAGTAGAGCGCCAGAATCTGGCGCGGCGACATGCCGCTGTCGAGCAGGCGATGGTGGAGATGATCGCGCCCGCCGCGCATCGGTTGTTTGCCGCTGACGGCGCGCGCAACAATCAGCCAGGCGACATCGAGGATCGGCACGCCGAGCACCAGGAGCACTGTCGCCAGTTTTGCGCCGCCGATGATTGCGCTGACGCCGAGCATGAAGCCGAGAAACTCTGCGCCGCTGTCGCCCATGAAAATCCGCGCCGGAGGAAGGTTGAAGATCAGGAACCCGGCGCACGCCCCGGCGAGCGCGAGCGGCAGCAGCGCAATGGTCGTTTGCGGCGGGTCGAGCCGGAGCGCGTGAAGCGCCAGCATCACCGCTGCAATCAACGATATGCCTGCCGCCAGACCGTCGAGACCATCCGACCAGTTGATGGTGTTCGCCATCAACCCCAGCCAGACGACCGTCGCCAGGATTGCCAGCCACGGACTGATATCCCACAGGCTGACCTGCCCGACAAACGGCGCGTTGAAGGCGGTCAGCAGAATGCCGCGCGCCTCGGTGAGCAATCCCAGCGCGTCGGGGTAACGCTGCTGATCCCAGAGATATGGACCGACCGCGATGAGCGCAGCGCCGATCTGAGCGATCAACTTGGGGAACCAGGGCAGTTCGACCACATCATCGAGCCACATCACCAGGAAGATGAGCGTGCCGCCAGCCAGGAGCAAGCCGATGCGCAGCGTCTCGAACTCTGAACGGCGCAGCGCCGGGTCGATGGCGCTGAAGATGAATGTGGCGAGCAGCGCCGTCACGAAGCCGGCATAAATGGCGATGCCGCCAACGTTCGCGGTGGGGCGCGCATGGGTGCGGCGACCGCCGGGGCGCTGCACCCATGCGCGCCGTTCACAAAGGCGAATGACCGGCGGAACCGTGAGCGCGGTCGTGACGAAGGCGATCAAAAAGGAGCTGATCAGCGCCGCGATGGTTATAAGTGACATGACGCCTCACAAGTGTGGCGTTGCCGACGCTTCGCCCTGATCCGGCGTTTGAGACAGGGCGCGAAACAGTCCGGCGCACGTTGACCGTCTCGCGGTTAGCGTCGGCTGAGCCTGTCGACGCCGACGCCAGATTCGCCGCAGGCGCGGTCTTGATTGTTCAGGCTCACGTCAACCGCGCGGCGACAGCCGTGCCTCATCCGGCGCCGAGAGCATCATCGCCCGCGCCCTAAGCCTGTCGAAGGGCGCTCAGCGAGACGCACCGATGGCTTCCCCTTACCCGGTTCCAAACAGTCGGTCGCCCGCATCGCCCAGCCCCGGCACAATATACCCGCGATGATTTAAGTGATCATCGAGCGCCGCCAGATGGATCGGCACGTCGGGATGCGCCTCGTGCAACGCCTGCACCCCTTCAGGTGCGCCAATCAGCCCAAGAAACTTGATCCGACTGGCGCCCCACTCTTTCAGAATGCTCACCGCTGCAACCGCTGAACCGCCGGTGGCAAGCATGGGATCAAGCACCAGGCAAAGGTCGACGTCCACTTCTGGCGGCAGTTTGTTGTAGTACGTCACGGGCTTGAGCGTCGTGTGGTCGCGGTAAAGACCGAGGTGCCAGACATGCGCAGTGGGAATGAGGTCGAGGATCGGATCGACCATGCCCAGCCCGGCGCGCAGAATGGGCACCAGACCGATGCGCTCGGCGATCTGATGACCATGATAGGCGGCGAGCGGGGTATCGACGATGTGTTCCTTGAGCGGCAGATCCAGCGTGGCTTCGTACAGCAGGAATTGCGAGAGTTCGCGCACCAGTTCGCGGAATTTCTTCGGCTCGGTCGTCGCGCGGCGCAGCAGCGTCAATTTGTGATGGACGAGCGGGTGCCGGGAGATAAAGAGCTGTTCCATGGCGCCTCCGATTGCCATGTCACGGTTCGCGCTTCCCCTGGGAGCGTGGGCGTCGCAGCACGTTAGACGCTGAAGCCTACGCTGAGGCCACGCTTCCCCTGGGAGCGTGGGCGTCACGTCTATCGGTGACACATGACGGGTCCCAGGCGACGGGTTGCCTGTCTGCACCTGACCGTTGACACATTATACCCCGCAGGCTGACGTCTCCAAGGGCGCAGACTCGATTTCCGGTCTTATTTTGATCTCCCTGATGAGAGCCTCCAGAGCGAAGCCGTCCGCCGTATAATACCACGTGATCGACATATTCACACGAAACGACAGGACCAATGAACATTGCGCGACGACTGTTCCGGCTTCAACTCCCGATCTGGCTGGTGCTGCCGCTGCTGGCGTTTGTGTTGACGCTGGGAGTCGGAGGCGGCTATCTGCTGGCGCTGCGCGTGACCACTCCCTGCCCGCTTCAGCCGGATGAGTGCGCTGCGCTGACCAATTTCTGGCGCGTCTGGCAACTGGCGCGCGACAATTTCGTTGACCCGTCCGCTATCGACCCGCAGCGCATGAGCGACGGCGCGATCAATGGCATGCTCGACAGCCTGGGAGACCAGGGGCATACGCGCTATCTAAACGCCGAGGAAGCTCGCCGGGAGCGCGAGGCGCTTTCAGGCAGGTTCGAGGGGATTGGCGCCTACATCGACGTGCGCGACGGTCAACCGCGGATCGTCGCCCCGATTGAAGGATCGCCAGCCGAGCGCGCCGGGTTGCGTCCCGATGACCTGATCCTGCGGGTCAACGGGGAAGATGTGCGAGGCGTGACGGTTGAGGAATTGCGGAATCGGGTGCGCGGTCCAAAGGGAACGCAGGTCGTGTTGACGATCCAGCGCGCTGGTGTGGCGGCGCCATTTGATGTGACCATCACGCGCGAAGAGGTGAACGTTCCCAGTGTGACCTGGCGCATGTTGCCCGATGGAATCGCGCTGATCAGGATCAACCGCTTTGCTGAGCGCACCGGATCGGAATTGCAACAGGCGCTGCTGGACGTGCGGGCGAAAGAAGCGAAGGCGATCATTCTCGATCTGCGCAATAACCCCGGCGGTCTGGTGACGCAGTTGGTCGCCGTAGCAAGCCAGTTTATGCCGGAAGGAACGACCGTGCTGATTGAGCAGGACCGCAGCGGCGCTCAGCGTCCGTACACAACCAGCGACGGCGGGCTGGCGCTCGATGTTCCGCTGGTCGTGCTGGTGAACAACAACAGCGCCAGCGCTGCCGAGATACTCGCAGGCGCGTTGCAGGAAAACGGACGGGCGCGCGTGATCGGACAGGCGACATTCGGCACGGCGACAGTGTTGCGCCCCTTCGATCTGGAAGGCGGCGCGCAGGTGCGGTTGGGCACATCGCAGTGGTTGACGCCAAAGGGGAAGGTCGTGCGCGGCGTGGGCATTCAACCCGATGAACTGATCGCGCTGGCGCCGGGGGTGGCGCCGCTGACCCCGGCTGAGGCGGCGGCGCTCAGTCCGGAAGAACTTCAGCGCAGTAATGATACTCAGTTGCGACGCGGGCTGGAAATTGTTCGTGAGATTCTGGCGCAAAAAACGCGGTAGCATCTCGTTCTTTTGATCGTATCGGTATTGAGTCGAGAAGAGAGGAGCAACCGCGTGTTCCGCATTCGCGTGTTCAGCGCTGCCTGCCTGGCGCTGGCGGCGCTCCTGGGAGGGAGCGCCTGCACTGGACCATCAACCGCCGTTCCTCCGACCGCAGCGCCGACCGCTGCACCGTCGCCGACTGCTGCACCAGCGCCGCCGACCCCGCTGGCTACTACGATGCCGACACCAGCGAACGCGGTTTTGCCAGCGCCGTTGTATATCGTCGACGAAGAGCAGATTGTGCGTATCGAGCGCGACGGCATCACGCGCAAACAAATGACGAATGAAGCGCCGCCTGCGACCGATGGGCAGGCTATTTTCGGGTTCGATGCGTCGCCTGCGAACGGCGCGCTGGCGTATATCGCACCCGGTCCGGGAGAGTCATGTGTGCTGGTGCGCACAGATGCTGACGGCGGCAATCGCTCCGTTCTGCTCGACAACCTGCCCCTCGCGGCGCCTCTGCTGTCGCCGAACGGCACGACAATCGCGTTGAGCATCCTGGAAGACGACAACGCAGGGGTATACCCGGCAGGCGTCTACCTGCTGCCGATCACCGGCGGCAAGCCGCGCCTGCTGCTGGCGAACAAGCCAGTGACCGATCCTTCGGCGGAAGACGGCGACGGACGCGGCTTTGAGGCAGTTGCATGGTCGCCGGACGGCACAAAGCTGCTGGTGAACGCCAGCTCGCTTGCGCTCGATTTCTGTGAACTGGCGATCGTTGATACGGTGAGCGGCGCTCTGGTCAATCTGGCGGCGCCTGCGCCTGATCTGCACGCTGCCTGTGTTGCCGCCGCATGGACGCCGGATAGCAAGGCGGTCTACTTTATCGCTTCTGATCCAGGGAAATGGTTCACAGAACCGGGCATCTGGCGCGGCGACGCCGCCAGCGGCGCAGTGGCGCCTGTGCCGATCGAGCCAGCAAGCACGCTGCTCTCGTATCCGCTTATTGTTGGCGACCAGCTTTACGTTCTTGCAGCGCCAGCCCCTGCCGAGAACCCGTTCTACTCGCCTGCCGCCGATGCGTCGGACTTTCCAGCGCTGTCATTCACCCCGGTCAGCCTGGCGCTGACCGGCGGTACGATTGCGCCGCTGCGCCGTGACGCCCACGAACTGTACACCGCACGGTGGGCGCCGGATGGCTCAGGCGCAGTGATCTTCGAGCGCAGCGATCCATCGAACATTCGCCTGCTGTGGCTGCGCAGCGATGGATCACCCGCCATCACGATCCTGGAAGGAGCGGAACGGTTCGCGGCGCGGTGGGGAAAGCCGGAACCGTAAGCGGCTCAGAGCGCCCTGCGCTGTTCGAGCGCATACGCGATGCCTTGCTGCAAACTGCGCAGCGCGACCATCTCGCGCATCTCCGCCCCGATATGGACGAGCGTCTGCGCAATTTCGGCGCTAATCCCGCTGAGCACGACGCGCGCGCCGAGCATGCGCGCCGCCTGCGCAGCGCGGACCAGCGCCCCGGCGACCTGCGTATCAACCACCCGCACGCCGGTGATGTCGAGGATGGCAATATCGGCGCTATGCGCCGCAATGCCCTCCAGGAGCGTCTCCATGATCTGCTGAGCGCGGCGGCTGTCGATCGAGCCAATGATCGGCATCACGACCACGCCCTCCGCAATCGGCATCAGCGGCGTGCTCAACTCGCGCAGCGCCGCCTGCTGCGCTTCGATCACCTGCTGTTGCAGCGCGCTTTCGCGAATAGCCTGTTCAGCGCGCCGTCGCAGCGTGATGTCGGTGAACGAGACCATGCCGTAGGCAATGCGTCCCTCAGCATCGTAGATCGGTGCGCCGTGGATCTCGATAAGCACCCGGCCATCGGGGCGCTCGATCTCCATGTCATCAATTGATGATGTCTCACCGCGCAGCGCGCGCACCAGCGGCATGCGGTCTACCGGATACAGTTGATCGGTTCCGGCGACGAAGGCGCGATAGACTTCGGCAAGTTGATCGGTGGCAGCGTCTGGCACGATACCCTTGCCCAGCAGTTCGGTTGCGCTGCGATTGGCGTAGAAGGGACGACCATCCGGTTCGACGACGAAGACGCCGACTGGCAGCGCATCGAGGAAGCGCAGCAAGCGCTGCTCGCTCTCGCGCAGGGTCGCCTCGACGCGTTTGCTCTCGCTGATGTCGCGCAGAATGGTCGAGAAGTGCGTCACCTCACCTGCGGCATTCTTGTGCGCAATAATGACCTGAGCAACCGGCACCTCTCTCCCCTGCATATCAAACACGGCAGTCTCGCCGCTCCAGTATCCCTCGCGCGCTGCGTGCGGCAGGGCTTCGTTAAGAAGCAGTTCTGCCGCCCAGGCAGGGTGAAACTGCGGCACGCGACGATCGCTCAGCGCATTATCGGCAGGTTCGCCGAGCAAACGTCGCGCCGCCTGATTGGCGTACACGATCCGCCCTTCCGCATCAGCGGTGCTGATAAGATCAGGGGTATTTTCGATAATTGTGCGCAGGCGTTCCACCACTTCATCGTTATGTCGCCGCTGTTCCAGCAATGCTTCGAGTTCGACGATGCGGCGGCGCAATTGTTCGATATCGGCGGTCTGATCGTCTGTTGGCGACATAGAGCGGCTCCTGGGACTTCAGATGGCGGCTTTCTGCGTTGTGAGACATCGTTCGCCCCAGGTGACAAGTGTAAACGAATGCTGGAAAAATGCAACCTGCGTCATCGGGCGGGTTCAGGCGTGATTTGTCAGGAAACGACGCTCCTAATCGCCAGCGATTGAAATCGCCTCTGACACACCCGGAGCCGACCATCCGCCTGCGCGAACGGCAACGATAGCGTCCACGCGCAGTGAGCGCGCCGAACCGCGCAGGTGTTCCGTTGGGTCTCTGTGCAGGCGGGATCACTGTTCACAATTGGGGTCAACAATTATTGTCATTGTCATGATCGACGCTTGCGCAGCGCCAGCATCACGTAGAGCGGGTCGGAGCGATCAAATCGCTCTTCAAGCGGATGGATCAGCCACGCCAGCACCAGGTCCTTCAGCACGAAGCGCCGCCAGAATCTGGTCAGGCGCGTTTCGTGGTACTTTCCGTTAAGTATGCTGCGCCCGAATGCGCGACGATCAACGACCTCGGCATTCGCCGGTTCGATATAAGTCCGGCGGATGTCGTCGTCGGTGTAGAAGCGGAAGAATGATCCGGGTTTGCCTTCCTGCACGAAGGCATTGCGCGCCACCCGTTTGAACGGGCGAATTCCGGCGAAGAATGCGGTTCGTTCGCTACTGGTGAACGGCAGTGTGAGCGCCGCCACCCCTTCCGGCGCCAGCACCCGCCCGATCTCGCGCCCGACGGCGGCATCATCCGGGATATGTTCGAGCGACGAGACGGCGCTGAGATACTGCACCGACTCGTCACGGAACGGCAGCCGGGCGGCGTCCGCGACAATCGGCAGCAACTCGCCGTCGCCGGGGCGCGCCGTTGCGCGGCGTTTGTCGCGTTGCCAGCGCACGCGACGCTTGTCGATCTCGACAACCACGACATTCACGCCTTCCTTTGCCAGCATATGCGGGAATGACGAGGTGCCGGAGCCAATATCAACCACTGTGTCGCCCCGCGCAACGCCGAGCGCGCGGGTCGCCCAGGGGTACTCGATCAACCGCCAGAGGCTGAAATCGTTGATCGTTTCCCACAGAATGCGCGGACCATTCAGCGCAACTTCGTACAACACGCAGCGCCACGCCGGGAGCGAGACCGGCTTGTGACGCGCTGGCGCCCGTTCAACCGCAGTTTCAGCAGCAACCATGCCGTCCTTCCTTTCATCGGGCGCTCCAGTATAGCATATCTGCGGGAGAACCAGGCTGCCCGCGATTG
>JAUQOW010000283.1 GCA_030550675.1 Chloroflexota bacterium | reverse complement strand
TCGAAAGACCTGGCTGCCCTGCGCGCTATTCTGCGCCGGTACGCATCAGTCCGGCATGCGCGCATCTTTGGTTCACGCGCCACCGGCGCCGCCCGACGCGCATCCGATGTCGATCTGGCGATTTCTGCGCCGGATATGAGCGTAGCCGAATGGCGCGATCTGTGCGAGGCGCTCGAAAACGCGCCAATCATCTATGAACTGGACATCGTTCGTGAAGAAGATGTGCTCAATGAGCAGTTGCGTGAGGCGATTTTGCGGGATGGGGTTGTAATCTATCCATCGAATGATGCGTAGCTTTGCATCTTTGCGTCAAATTATCCAGGAAACATCGCAAATGAAATTGTTGTATTTTAGTTCCTCATTTTGAAAAGAGAAAGAAAGAGAAAGAAGGTAAGCCTATGTTTCGAATGATTGATGGCATTCCTGTCTGGGGCGAACATGATGAAGCCACAATTGAGCAGATCCGTCGCTGCGCCAGCGACCCGCAAGCGGTCAAGGCGGCGCTGATGGCGGACGGGCATGTCGGCTACAGTATGCCGATAGGCGGCGTTATCGCGTACCGTGACGCCGTCAGCCCCAGCGGAGTCGGGTACGACATTTCGTGCGGCATCAAAGGCGTCCGCACGAACCTGCGCGCCGATGACATTCGCAAGGATATCAGCAAGATTATGGACCAGGTAGCGCGCGAGGTGGTCTTCGGCGTCGGCGGAACGAGCGGCAAAGCCGCCGATCATCCGCTGTTCGACGACCCAACCTGGCGTGATATTCCGGAAGTCGGCAAACTGCGCCAGATGGCGCGTGAGCAGCTCGGCACCGTCGGTTCGGGCAATCACTGGGTCGATATTCTCGAAGACGAAGAAGGATGGGTGTGGGTCGCGGCGCACTTCGGCAGCCGCGGTCTCGGGCATCGCATTGCGAGCGGGTTCCTCAACCTGGCGCACAAGCGACCGTTCGACGCTCCCGCGCCGGGCGAGTCGATGCAGCAACCGGCAACGGTCATTTCACTGAAGAGCGACCTGGGACAGGCGTACTGGCAGGCGATGACGCTCGCCGGACGCTATGCGTATGCCGGGCGCGACTTCGTGGTGCAGCAGGTGCTCGACATCCTTGGCGCTCAGGTGACGGAAGAGGTTCATAACCACCACAATTACGCCTGGAAGGAAAAGGTCAACGGTGAAGAGCTGATCGTCGTGCGCAAAGGCGCCACTCCTGCCTGGCCCGGACAGCGCGGCTTCGTCGGCGGGTCGATGGGCGACATCAGCGTGGTGGTCGAGGGGGTGGAGAGCGAGGAGTCGCGCCTCGGGCTGCACAGCACCATCCATGGCGCCGGGCGCATTATGAGCCGCATTCAGGCGGCTGGCAAACGGCGCTGGGTGAAGCGCAACGGTAAGCGGGTGCAGGAAGTCGTCAAGCCGGGCAAGATCACCCGCGAGATGATGCTCGAATGGATGCGGCGCGAAGGCATTGAACTGCGCGGCGGCGGCACAGATGAGAGTCCGCACGTCTATCGCCGCCTGCAAGACGTGCTGAAACACCACGCCAACACGATCAAAATCGTGCACACGCTCAAGCCGATGGGTGTGGCGATGGCAGGCGAGGACGTGTTCGACCCGTACAAGGATTAGCGCACATCGCAGGCGCTGGCTTCGACCGGCTCAGCCAGCGCCAGGGCAAATGAGCACGACGACAATCCCGCCAGGCGCTGCGCCGGCGCGGGCTTCGACCGGCTCAGCCAGCGCCAGGGCGCCCGAGCGCAACGACAATCCCGCCAGACGCGCCAGGCTTGCGGTCAGGAAGGTCACGAGAAACGCCGTGCCCAACGTGATTGCCACGCTCATCGCCGCCCATTTATAGGAGCGGGTTTCCTTGAAGATCGTGATGATCGTCGTGGCGCACGGGTTGTGGAGCAGTGAAAAGAGCATCAGGTTGATCGCCGTCAGCAACGTCCACCCCTGCTGATCGACCAGGAGCGCACGGATCGCGCTGTCATTCGCAGGGGCTTCGACCATCATACCGGCATTCGTGTAGATCATCATCATCGTTGGAACAACGATTTCGTTGGCTGGAATGGCGATAATATACGCAAGCAGAATGGCGCCATCCAGACCGAGCAATCGCCCGAAGCCGTCCAGCCATCGCGCGATGGCGACCGCCAGGCTGGCGTCGCCGAACGGGATGTTCGCCAGCAGCCAGATCACTGCGCCAGCGGGCGCTGCCGTAAGCATTGCGCGCCAGAGCACGAAGATCGTCCGGTCGATCAGCGAGGTGTACAGAATGCGCAGCACGTTTGGACGGCGATAGGGCGGCAGTTCAAGCGTGAACGCCGACGCCTCGCCTCTGAGCACTGTCCTTGAGAGCAGCCACGACATCAGGAAGGTGAATGCCACGCCGATCAGCACGACCGCAACCACGGCGCCAGCGGCGATCACCGACGCCGCCGCGCCGCCAAAGCCAGCAGCGACAAACACCGTCGCCAGCATGATCAGAGTCGGGAACCGCCCATTGCATGGCACAAAATTGTTGGTCAGGATGGCAATCAATCGCTCGCGCGGCGAGTCGATCACCCGCGTCGAAATGACGCCAGCGGCATTGCAGCCAAACCCCATCATCATCGTCAGCGACTGCTTGCCGTGTGCGCCAGCCTTCCTGAACAGCCAGTCCAGATTGAAGGCGACGCGCGGCAGATACCCCAGGTCTTCCAGCAGCGTGAATGCTGGAAAGAAGATCGCCATCGGCGGGAGCATGACCGACACTACCCACGCCAGGCAGCGGTAGACGCCATCCCAGACAAATCCGGTGATCCACCACGGAACGCCCCACTCGACGAACAGGGCGCGCGCCCAGTCGCCAACACCAAACAGCAGCGTGAAGAGGAAGTCTGAGATGACATTGGCGCCGGAAACCGTCATCCAGATAACGACCGTCAACAGCAACAGCATGATCAGCAGCCCGGTGACCGGCGCGGTGACCAGGCGATCAATGCGTTGATCCAGGTCGTACTGTCTGTTTCCTGCGGTCTTGACCGCACGGCGCGCAATCCGTTCCGCCTCCGCATACAGCGATTGAACGATTTCATCGCGGAAACTTGATGGCAGACGGTTGCGCAGCGTCTCGGCTCTCACAAGGACATCTTCTGGCGTTGTCATCATTGCCTCCCTATGATCGCCGCTGTGCCGCTCAGCCGGTCTTCCGCCGCGCGTTGCCGTGCGACGATGTCTGCCAGCTCGCCGCTGCGGATCGCGCGCTGCACCCGCGCATCGCCTTCGAGCAGACGGATCGCCAGCCAGCGCGCATTCGGAATGCCCGGCGCCAGTTGTTCGATCAGCGGCGTCAGTTCCTGAATCGCCTGCTGAAATGCGGGCGTGCCTTCGACGCGGCGCGGATGGGTGATGATGCGCCCTTCGATGACATCAGCCACTGTCGAGAGCAGGGTGATGATCCCTTCCCCGCTCCGCGCCACGATGGGCACGGCAGGAACTCCGAGATCGCGGCTGAGCGTGCGGGTATCGACTTCTATGCCCTTCCGACGCGCTTCATCGATCAGGTTCACCGCCACCACGACTTTGTCGGTAATCTCGAGCACCTGCAACACCAGGTTCAGGTTGCGTTCGAGGGCGGTGGCGTCGGTGACGACAATCGTGCAGTCGGGTTGTCCGAACAGCAGAAAATCGCGCGCCACCTCCTCATCCTGTGAGGTGGACAGGAGCGAGTACGTGCCGGGCAGGTCGACCAGTTTGTATTTTACGCCGTTGAACTGATACCCCCCCTCAGCACGGGTAACTGTCTTGCCGGGCCAGTTGCCAGTGTGCTGCTTCAATCCGGTCAGCGCGTTGAAAAGCGTGGATTTGCCAGTGTTCGGGTTGCCGGCAAGCGCCACCACACGGTCGTACCTGTCCATTTTGATGCCCATCTGCTCCAGGCGGGCGTATGCCGGGCAGGCGGCGCATGGATCATCAGTCGTTGGTCTGGTCATCAAAACGAACCTCCTCGCCAGTTCGAGATAAGAACGCCGCACATCAGTTCAGGGATTGCGGTCGGACCAGGATGCGCGACGCCTGATCCTGGCGCAGGGCGATCAGCGTGCCGCGCACGCGGTAGGCGCGCGGATCGGCGAAGGCGTTCTGCAATTCGGGATACACGAGAGCGCCGGGGGTCAACCCCAGGTCGAGCAAGCGTCGCCGGGTAAACCCCTGGAGCGCATCATCGATCGCCACAACCTCAGCCGTCTGGCGCAACGGCAATTCACTCAACGGTATCGCGTGGTTCCGCGCCGCCTCCGCTTCGGTCAGCGGCGCCACACTGATATTTGCCGCAACCGCTGGCGCCAGGCGATATTCATTTTCGCCGTCGCTCAGCGTCAGGCGCTGCGGCGTGCGCTCCAGCACGCGGATTGTCCGACCTAGATGCAGTCCAGCCGCCAGGATCTGTTCGTAGGCGATGGCTGGTTCATCTTCCAGGTGCACAATCCGCCCCGGCGTATCGAGGGGCCATGCCGTCAACGGCGTTCCCTCCGCAGCGGGCATGACTCCTTCACGGCTGGGAATGGGGTCGCCGTGCGGGTCGCGCCGGGGGTATCCCATCGCCGCTTCCAGTTCGTCCAGTTGATCGGCAGTCAGCGCATGCTCGCGCCGTTGCGCTTCGGCGTGAACCTGCGCCAGCGGCATGCGCGCTTCGTCCGCCAGATACCGTTCCCACAGGCGATGGGCGCGCACCACGTGCAATGCCCAACGTTCGCCTTCCGCCGTCAGGTGCAGTTCCATGCCGCGCGTTTCGAGCAGTCCCTGTCCCTCCATCCTCTCGATGAGGCGCATTACTGCTGCGCGCGAAAGCCCCAGCGCCCCGCCGAGCGACTCTGGCGTCGCGTGGCGCCCCATGTGCTCGCGATTGAGCAAATGCTTGAGCGCATCTTCCACCTGCTCGCGCTCACGGGTCGCCCGCCAGGCGCGGTAGCGCGCCACTACGCCAACGTGGGGAAGAACGACCCAGACGACGCATATCGCCAACAGCACAAGCCAGACGATCATCATTCGTTTGCGCCTCCATAACGCGCCTGCCCCGTGCAGGACGGCTGCGCCTGTCCTGTGGGGCAGGGGATCGCCAACTTATTTTTTAGGTTATCCTAAATCTATCATACTCCTGCGTAACCCGGCTGTCAAGAGGTGATGCACCTGTTTTGTGAGTGATGAGTGATGAGATGACTGCCGGGCGCTCATCTCATCCTCTGGTGTGCGGCTGCCTTGCAATGCGCGACTCCAGCGGCGCAGCGGCGGCGATCTCATCCTCTGGCGTGCAGGCTCATCGACTGCGTGCGCGATCCTCTCTGATGATAGAGAACTGCAAACGCTCGTGCAGTTGCATGGTATGATGAAAGGCGGAGCTAGCAGGAAACGAAACTCTCGGCGGATAGTCATTGGTGAGATGCGCTGAGCCACCTGAGTCTATTGCGCCATTGATGTGCAGCGCCAATATTGACTTTCAGCCTGTGAATTGCAAACACATGTTCTTGACACGATACCGGTATATGTTATACTTGAGGTCGAAGAATCACGCCTCACACCTTCACGGAGCCACAGACAATGACGGGCGACAATATGACCT
>JAUQOW010000282.1 GCA_030550675.1 Chloroflexota bacterium | reverse complement strand
GAGAGCGATCAGCATCAGCAACAGGCTCACGGTCATCAGCGAGGCGAGCGTGGCGTCCATATGAAACAACTGGGAATGCGCCGCCAGAAACGGCTCGCCGATCCAGAGGAGCGCTGCGAGCAGAGCGATATGGAAATCGAACAAGCGCCTGAGGAGCAGGTATGCCAACGCAATAGCCAGCGATGTCAGCACGACTGCGGGAAGGCGGATGAGAGGGAAGAAGGCATCCTTCCCTTCATTGATGATCCTAGCTGCGCTCAGGGTGTCGTACATCCAGTGCCCGGCTACGCCGAGCCAGAGGGTCGTGACGGCTGGATGTCCGAAGTAGAACGTATCGGCGAAATTGCCAGTGGAAAGCGCGGTAGCGAACCGCTTCGAGAGCGAAATCCAGTGGTATGCTTCATCGACCGTCAGAAAGGCGCCGTTGGGCCAGCGCGCGATCAACGCCAGAAGAAAAATGATGATCGGCGCAACCGGCGTTGTATGGCGACTCAGGACGTGCTTGAAGGGTCCCACATAACTCCTTTCACTATAGGCTTTGCTGGCGTTCTACGACAGCGCTCAAACCGACGCCGCCAACCGCCAGGAGTCAACCCTTCATTCACAGAACGCACCGTCAGCATACCCGACCTCCTCGCTGCGGCGGATATGCTGATCCGCACCTGTGAACGATAGCGGAGAACAACTACCGACGCGTCTCAACTGGTGAATGCACTTGTGCTGACTCTGCTTCGGCGTCCTGCGCGTCGTCGGGCGCCTTCGGCTTCACGCGCATGCCGAGGATGAAGGTGCCGAAGAGAAGCGCGCCCATCACTGCAAACACGGCAATCGTGAGCGGCGACTCGCTTTTCAGAAGCTCGTACCCTACCGCAACAAACGGCAGGACCATCAGCACAACGGCGAGCGCGGTCCATATGCGATCAAAGGTCTTCATCGGCGATGCCTCGGATCTTTCAGGATGGTTCCGAAGCATATGGTACCACATTCTGTGAACGTCTGAATAACAAACGCTAAGATTCCGCGCTGCGCTCCTCTGCGCAGCGGGTGATGACAATCGTTCGGCATAAATGCGCCTGGGGCGGAAGCTCTGGCTGAGATCGAGAAAGCCCCGAAGGGGCTTTGACGCACTGAGCGAGGGCTTGCCGGGCTGTTGGCATTACCGTGCTTCCTGATAGATCTCCGGCGACAACCCCAGCAGATGCAAGACCCGTTGCTGGAGCGGCGACAGCGGCGAGGCAGTACGGGGAAGGCGATGTAGTCCGGGAACGATCATGATGTCACAGAACGCATCGAGCAACCGTTCGCCAGTCGTGCGCGACGCTCCGCGTTCGTCATCAAGAGCGGACAATAGCCCCTCCCTGATCAACTGGAGACGTGCGATCGTTTCCAGCAGCGCAAGGGTTCGCAGCCCCAATGCCAGCAATCGCACCGTCCCGATCTCCAATTCCAGGGTATGCACATCGTGCGGCGCCAGCGACAGCGGCCGACCATGCAGGCGTTCAAATCCCGGAACCGGCGAGGCTGCAATCGAGAGGACGCCATTCGCAGGCAGTGCGTTCGGGGGAATATTGGAACCGAAGGTCTGCCATCCCAATCGTCGAATTGCCTGACTAAGCGCATTGTCGTCAATTGAAACGGCAAGCTGCACGTCACGCTCAACACGCACACCTGTCGGGCGTCCACGGTATCGACGCACGAGCCGCTCCTCGACCTGCTCGGTAAAATCCAGGCGCAGCAGCCCATACACCTGGTAACTATCAAGAATAGCCTGCGCAGCCTCCCGCAAAACCTCCAGCGAGCGAAGGCGACGCTTTCCGCGTTTGCGCTGACTCAGCGCCAGCAGCGCCTCTTTTGCACGCTCCAGTCGCGTGCGGAGCGACTCTTCGAGCAGATGCGCCTGAACCGATGAGCGCGCGGCGATTCGTCGCTCATTCCATATGATTGTCGTGCCATTGATCTCAACGCTTACTGGCGTATACCACTCCATGCCGTCCTCTGTCGATGGAGCACAGAGGCTGCTTTGGCTTGTCGAAAAAAGCGCAGAGGCGTCTGCGGAAACATGATCAGTGAGAAGATGTTCGGGGTCAGTTGATGTATCGGGCAGGAGAACGAGGTACTCATCGTTGCGCATATGAATAGCGCCCCGCAGATCGATAGCCGTCAGCGCATCACCGACGAATCGGCGCCGCTGCTGGGGCAGCGCTCGTGATATTTCTTCCAGGATGCTGGTAAATGATACGGGTGAAAGATGGCCATCAGAGAAAGACCACGTGACCAGCGGCATGTTTGACGGACTGAGCGTTGCCAGCAGAACTGACGGGCGCAGGGTTCTGGCGCGCCAGGGGTGCGCTTTGTTGATCTGAAACGAACCGTTTGGCGAGATATGCCACGACCGTCCTTCGTACAGACGCAGATGAACCTGTTCCGCCGCCAACGCCCAGGTGCGCAGCGCATGTCGATTCAGATCAGACTCAATCGCCTGCCAGTGCGTATCGCAGCTGAGTCCAATCAAGACATCATGGAGCCTGTCGATGCTCACATCGACAGGCGTGACATCGTTGCCGGTGCACCAGCGCAGCGTCTCCGGATGAGTCGACACCCACTGTTGAACGGTGCTGGATCGGTGATTGCTGCACGAGAGCAAATGCGCCAGCCAGACGACCGCAGTCCATCCGACGCTGAGATTGCCCCAATAGGCGCGAGTGGGGATGTGCCGATCAAGGATCTGAGGAAGATCCATCCTCCTCATATGCGCAATGAGCACAGGGATGTCATCACTGCGCTCGGCGGCGACGTTCAGGGTTTCCAGTCGTTCGTGAGCGGAGAGCATGATTTTCAACCCGTAGATCTGCGGCTTCAGAGCGCTCTATGGCATTTACGATAGTAGCAATGACAAATGATCGCCCCTTTGCAATGTGCGTCTTCCAGGTGAATGTTTATTAAGATATGGTTGCAGGGTATAATAGTGATATGAACACATACCCATCACCTCCGCAATGTTACGCTTTGCCAGGCGGATTGTGCGTCCTGATCGAACCATTGCCATACGCTCGTTCGGTCTCGATTGGCTGTTTCGTCGGCGTCGGCGCGGGTCACGAAGAGCGGCACGAGAGCGGTATTGCGCATTTCATCGAGCACATGCTGTTCAAAGGCACCCAACGCCGACCCTCGCCAAAGTTGATCGCTGACGCCATCGAGGGAGTCGGCGGAATCCTGGACGCCTATACCAGTTTCGAGTCGACGGTGTACTATGCCAAGGTTGCCGACATTTATTTCGACCGGGCGATCGATGTGCTCTCCGACATGCTGATCGCGCCGCGCTTTGATCCGCTCGACATCGAAAAAGAGCGTCGCGTCATTGCTGAAGAGTTGCACCAGACTGAAGATACGCCGTCGGAACTGGTCCATCTGTTGCTCGACGCGGCGATGTGGGGCGACCAACCGCTGGGGCGGGACATTGCTGGCAGCGAGGAGACGATTGCAGCGTTTACCGTCGAACAGATCGTGACATTCTGGCGCGCACACTATACAAAGCGGAACACGGTCATCTCGATTGCGGGTCATGTTGATCCGCAGCGCGCACTCGACGCAGTCGCCGCTGCCTTTGATGCGCTTCCAGAAGGATCGCCGCGCGCCTGCCTGCCCAGCAAGCCGCCGCTGCCGGGTCCTGCGTTGACGCTGCATTGCGACGACAACGAACAGGGGAACTTTTGCATCGGCTTCCGCGGCGTCGCCTACAACGATCCTGATCGTCGGGCGCTGTTGGTGTTCGACACCGTCGTCGGCAGCGGTCCATCGTCGCGCCTCTTCCAAGAGATCCGCGAAGAACGCGGGCTGGCGTACAACATTGGCAGCTACAGTCGTGAACATCACGACACCGGGAAGTGGGTCGTCTTTGGCAGCGTCGAACCGCCGAACCTGCGCGAATGCCTGGCGACTGTCATGACGGAATTGCAGCGCGTGCGCAACGAGGGGATCACTGCTGACGAACTCGCGCAGGTCAAGGAACAGGTGAAGGGCGGCATTCTCCTGTCGCTGGAAGACACCTGGGCAATCGCATCACGCAATGGATCGCACCAACTGCGCTATGGGCGCGTCATTCCCATTGAACAGGTGGTCGCCGAAGTTGAGGCTGTGTCGCTGGAAGAGGTGCTACGGGTCGCTCAACGGGTCTTGCGCGACGAGCATCTGCACATGGCAGTCATTGGTCCATACGAAGATGCGGCTGACCTCGAAGCGCTGCTGACCGTGGAGCACCCTTCGTCTCCTGCGTGACGTCGGGTGCTAAAGAATGCAACATAATGCACAGAGATTTTTGAGAGCAGGACCGCCGGCCCCTCAGGGGCGATTTTAATCGCTGGCAGCCAGAGCGTCGTGTCCTGACAAATCATGCCTGCGTCCTTCAGACGCTCATTTGTTTGCATATGCTTGCGCGGCGTGTTACAATATACGCAGGGCACAGGTCGGTAACGCGCCGCCGCTGGAGCGATCCTCCAGAGGAACTTCCCGACTCCCCGCCCGCCGTGAGGCGGAACGTCGCCCTGCGAAACAGCAAGCGGGGGCGCGCAGGCGGTAACGCCTGCGCGACGCAAGACGGCAACAGAGAGCAGACCCGCCGATGGCCCCCCGTCGGGGCTCAGGTGAGGGGTGAAAGGGTGCGGTAAGAGCGCACCGGCGTCGGCAGCAATGTCGGCGGCCAGGCGACTGCGCCGACGATGGGGAGCAAGGTGTGTGGGGCGGGCTCATCGAGTGGAAGCGGCGTATGCCGCGTTTGCACCACCGCGTTCGCTCACACCGCAGCCGCAACGGTGAGGGCGGGTAACACCCGCCAGGCCAGGAGCGGCCCGCGCAGCGCGCGGAGAGAGATGGCGGCAAACAACAGAATCGGGGGTATGGTTACCGACCGCACAGGCGGAAGCGACGCTTCCGCCTGTTTCGTTGGGTGCGCCCTCCAGGTTGACGAGAGACGCCAATCACGCTACGATAGCATCGCCTGCCTGAAACTCGTCGGAGCCGTTGTGCAATCCTTTCCGGTCCTCATCCTGCGGCGCCTCGAACGTTTGTTGATTGGTTCGTACCCTGAGCCTGTCCGCACCAATGTTCGCATCGAATTGTTCGCTTCCTTCTGGTACGGTCTTTTCTTCGCCGCCAGCCTGACATTTTTTCCGGTCATTCTGCGGCGCCTGGGGGCGTCTCCCTTCGAGCTTGCGCTGTACGTCATCTTCAGTTACATCGGTCAAACGCTCTCGCCCCTGAGCCTGACGCTCCTCCGCCGCACGTCGCCGTTACGCTTTTCAATCATTGCCTGGTCGTTCGGGCGTGGTTTACTCCTGTGCGGTGCGCTGCTCACCGGGGCGCCCTGGCTGCTGGCGCTCGCCGCCCTGTTCTGGATCGCGGAGGCGCTGCCATCGCCAGCATATGCGCATATCATGCAGCAGATCTATCCGCCGCGCTACCGGGGACGGGCAATGTCCGCCGTGCGGGTCGGGGTCGCCCTCGTTGTTCTGATCGCAACGCCGATTGCAGGATGGGCGCTCGATCAGGTTGGACACCAGCCGCTCTTCGCACTGGCGGCGATCTTTGGCGTGGCATCGAGCCTGATCTTCTCTCG
>JAUQOW010000281.1 GCA_030550675.1 Chloroflexota bacterium | reverse complement strand
ACCCGCCAGGTGTTACACGAAGAAGTGTAACATGGTTCTGGCGGGATGTCAAACATTTGTTCTTATTCTCGCTGTGAACTGGTTGACCTGCGCCGCCAGGTTGCGCGTTCTCTGAGCTGCGGGCGAAAGCCCTCGCTCAGAACATAGAAGCCCCGAAGGGGCTTTCACGAACTCAGCCAGGGCTTCAGCCCGCAGCGCCCCAGGAATACCGCTTTACACTATCTGAATCAACCGCGCTCCTTTCCCCCGGATCACCTCGCCAACCAGCCGCGCTTCGGGCGCGGCGCGCAATGCGGCGTCGGCGGCGTCGGGCGGGACGATCACGAGCATGCCGAGTCCCATGTTTAGCGTGCGGTAGGCTTCATACTCGTCGAGACCAGCGGCACGCACGACGAGTGTGCAGATTGGCGGAATGTCCCACGCGCCGCGCCGGATGACGGCGCCGCATCCGTCTGGCAACACCCGCGGCAGGTTTTCGTACACGCCGCCGCCGGTGATGTGCGCCAGGGCGTGCACCGGGATGCCTGCCGCTTCGAGTCGCTCAAATGCGGAAAGATACGACCGGTGCGGTTCGAGCAGCGCCTCGCCAACGCTCTTGCCGCCTAATTCGGCGGGGGCGGCGTCGTACCCGTAGGCGCTGCCCGGTCCAAGCGCCCGCCGCGCCAGGGAATAGCCGTTGGTGTGCAATCCGCTCGACGGCAGCGCCAGGATAGCATCACCGACTGCGACGTTCTGCGGCAGCATCCGTTCACGCTGAACCACGCCGACAATCGTGCCCGCCAGCTCGAAAGCGCCGTCGCGGTACACGTCGGGCATCTGCGCCGTTTCGCCGCCAAGCAGAACGCATCCCGCCTCGCGGCACGCAGCCGCGACGCTTGTCACCAGCGCTGCGGCGCGCTGCGGATCGAGCCGGTCAACCGCCAGGTAATCGAGCAGGAACAGCGGTCGCGCGCCCTGCACCAGAATATCGTTCACACAATGGTTGACCAGATCGTAGCCGAGCGTCTCGTAGCGACTAAGCGCGGCTGCAACCAGCGTTTTGGTGCCGACACTGTCGGTGGAGGCGACCAGCACAGCATTGCCGATCATTTCCCCCAGGGCTGTGCGCAGGTCGAAGCAGCCGCCGAAGGCGCCCATCCCCGCCAGCACTGCCGGGGAATAGGTGGCGCGAACGGCTTCCGCCATCAATTGTTTGGCGCGCGCCGCAGCGTCAATATCGACGCCGGCATCGCGGTAGGTGGTCATACCCTCGCTCCTCAGCATGCATCACTGCTGCCTGTATCTTACCACGAACACGCCGTCTCTGACGCCGTATGCTATACTGTTCGCGTCTGGTGCAGCGCCATGGAGGTGTGGCATGGCATCGAACCACCGTCCCGGATGGCTCGATCGGCTATTGCGGATCGAGCGTTCGGAGTCACACGATACCATTGAGGCGGACGTCGTCGAGCTGAGCGATGTGTCGGCAGGCGCGGTCGAGGCGCAAAAGGCGACGTTATCCCGCGCATTTGCGCGCTCAGTGACAGCCCAGGATGATGTGTCCATGACGTTCAGCGCCGCGCTGTCGGTGCAGGCTGGCGGTGATGTGAACATGACCGGCAGCGCTGCGACGGCGCTCATGGCGGGGCGCGATGTTCGTTTGAACGGCGCATCAGCGGGATTCGTGGCAGCGCGCGAGGCGCGGATTGAGTCGGGCAGGGTCGGGGTATTGCTGGCGGGGTCGGCGCACCTCGGCGATCAGACACGCGTGCTGATCACTGGGCGCGATGCGTTGCTGCTGGGCGCTGCGGTCGGCATCTTCTTCCCGCTGGTGGCGTACCTGCTGCGCCGCTTCGCCCCGCCGCCGGAAGAACAGGCGCCGCGCCCCTGGTATGCGCGCGCCGGTCTCTGGCTGCTCCGTCAGGCGATTGTGCTGGGAGGAGCAGGCTTGCTCGGCTGGATCGCCTATCGCTCGCTTCGCCAGCAGGTGATGCGCCTGCTGCCCGGTCTGGCTGGTCGGTGAGGAGGTGTGCCGCAAACACTTCGTGTTGAAGCGGCAGGGTGTCAGGAGCACACGGATTTGCACGGATCAGGACGGATTCGCACAGATCCGCGTGAATCCGTCGCATCCGCGCGAATCCGTGTCCTATTCACAATGCCGGTCGAGTGATGAAGCGATCAGTCACACGCGCACAGCAATGGGTTCTGATCAGAATCAGAATATCCGCCGCCGCCTGATGGTGCGCGGCATCGTTCAGGGGGTCGGCTTCCGCCCGTTCGTCTACGGTCTGGCGCAACGCCTGGGGTTGGGCGGGTTTGTGCTGAACGACAGCGACGGCGTGACGCTGGAGATCGAGGGTCCCGCCAGCGCGCTCGACGCCTTTGAGCAGATGCTGCGCACTGCGCCGCCGCCGCTGGCGCGGATCGATGCGATCAGCGTCGAACCGGTCGCGCCCCGCGGCGAAACCATTTTCCGCATCGAAACCAGCCGCGCCGCAGCCGTGCGCAACACCTTGATCTCCCCCGATGTGGCGACCTGCGATGACTGCCTGCGCGAGCTGTTCGATCCCGCCGACCGGCGCTTTGGCTATCCCTTCATCAACTGCACCAACTGCGGTCCGCGTTTCACCATTGTGCTCGACGTGCCGTATGATCGGGCGCAGACGACAATGCGAGTCTTTCCGATGTGCCCGGCGTGCCAGGCGGAGTACGACGATCCGCTCAACCGCCGGTTCCATGCCCAACCCAACGCCTGCGCCGCCTGCGGTCCATCCCTTGCGTTCCGCTGGTGGTCGGCGGCGTGGGCTTCGACTGGCTCAGCCGACGCTGGAGAGGCGGCGGCGTGGGCTTCGACTGGCTCAGCCGACGCTGGAGAGGCGGCGGCGTGGGCTTCGACTGGCTCAGCCCGCGCCGATGTCCAGGATGAAAACCTCTCCGCGAATGTGTCGCCGATTGCACAGGCGGCGGCGGCGCTGACGCAGGGGGCGATCCTGGCAATCAAGGGGCTGGGCGGGTACCACCTGGCATGCGATGCGCTTAATCACGCCGCCGTTGCCCGGCTGCGCGCCCGCAAGCAGCGCGAAGCCAAGCCGTTCGCGCTCATGGCGCTGGACCTTGAGACCATTCGACGCTTATGTTATGTCAATAAAGACGAAGAAGCGCTGCTGATGTCGCGCCAGCGCCCGATTGTGCTGCTCGACGCCCTGCCCGATGCGCCGGTGGCGCCGTCGGTTGCGCCAGGGTACGCGACGCTTGGCATCATGCTGCCGTACACGCCGCTTCACCACCTTCTGCTGCGCGCGTATGCGGCGGCGGCGCCGGACAGACCTGCGGTGCTGGTGATGACCAGCGGGAACCTGAGCGATGAACCCATCGCCTACCGCGACGACGATGCCGCAGCGCGGCTGGCGTCCATCGCCGATGGGATGCTGACCCACAACCGCGACATTCATATGCGCTGCGACGACTCGGTGGCGCGCATGGTGGCTGGCGGGGTGCAGTTGCTGCGCCGGTCGCGGGGGTATGCGCCCGAGCCGGTGACGCTGGCGCTGCGCTTCCCCAAGCCGCTGCTGGCGGTTGGCGGGCACCTGAAGAACACCTTCTGCCTGGCGAAGGGACACGATGCCTTCCTCAGCCATCACATCGGCGACCTGGAGAACCTGGAGACGCTGACCTCGTTCCGCGAAGGGGTGCGCCATTTTGTGCGCCTCTTCGACTGCGAGCCGGAAGTCGTGGCATATGACCTGCACCCCGAATACCTGGCGACCAAAGAGGCGCTGGCGTCGGACATTCCGCTGAAGATTGGCGTGCAGCACCACCATGCGCACATTGCCAGCGTCCTGGCGGAGCACGGCATCGAGGGTCCGGTGATTGGCGTGGCGGCGGATGGCACGGGGTATGGGCTTGACGGCGCAATCTGGGGATGTGAAGTGCTGATCGCCGATCTGCGCGACTTCACGCGCTTTGCGCACCTGGCGTACCTGCCGCTGCCCGGCGGCGACGCGGCGGTGCGCCAGGTGTGGCGCATTGGCGCAACGTACCTGTGGCGCGCCTTTGGTGATGCGTTCCTCGACCTGGACATCCCGTTCGTGCAACGGATCGATCGCCAGCAGTGGTCGTTGATCGCCCGCATGATCGAGCGCGGCGTCAACGCGCCGCTCACGTCGAGCCTGGGGCGGCTGTTCGACGCCGTCGCCGCTCTTGTCGGCATCCGCGACCATGCCCTGTACGAGGGGCAGGCGGCCATTGAACTGGAAACGGCAGCCGGACCGGACGACCGTCCCTACCCGTTCGTTCTGCAAGAAGGCGCGCCGGTGCAGATCGACATGCTGCCAGCGATCCGTGCGATTGTCGCGGATCTGCGGACGGGCGCGCCGGTCGCGCGGGTGAGCGGACGATTTCACGGCACGGTGGCTGAGGCGCTGGCGCAGACGTGTGAACAGGCGCGCGCGACCGGCGCGCCCGCGACAGTGGCGTTGAGCGGCGGCGTTTTTCAAAACCGACGCCTCACTGAACTGCTGGTTGCACGACTGGAGCGCTCCGGCTTCCAGGTGCTGCTCAACCGGCGCGTCCCGCCGAACGATGGCGGGTTGTGCCTGGGGCAGGCGGCGGTGGCGGCGGCAAGGAGTTATCCATGATCCATACCCTCGTCTCACCCCTCGACATGCACATCCACTTCCGCGAAGGCGCGATGCTGCGCACGGTGGCGCCGCTCTCGGCGCGCGACTTCGCTGGCGGCGTCATTATGCCGAACCTGGTTCCGTCAGTGGACAACCTGGAACGTCTGTTGCGCTACCGCGCGGAGATTGAGGCGGCAATCGGCGGCATGGGATTCACGCCGTACATGACCCTCTTCTTCCGCGCCTACAGCGAAGCGGAATTGCGCGCTGCGCAACCGCATATCATCGGCGTCAAACTCTACCCCGCCGGGGTGACGACCAATAGCGAGGCGGGGGTGCAGAGCATCCGCGACGTAGAGCCGACGCTGGCGATCATGGAAGACCTCGGCATCCCGCTGCTGGTCCACGGCGAAACCAGCGGGTTCGTCCTCGACCGTGAGCGCGAGTTTTTGCCGATTTACTCAGACCTGGCGCGCCGCTTCCCGCGCCTGAAGATTGTGATGGAACATATCACCACCCGCGAGGCGGTGGCGCTCCTCGACGAGCATCCCAATCTCTATGCAACCATCACCCTCCACCATTTGCAGATCACCCTCGACGATGTGGTTGGCGGGTTGTTGCAGCCGCACCTGTTCTGCAAGCCGATCGCCAAGCGCCCCGAAGATCGCGCTGCGCTGGTGCAGGCGGCGCTTGCGCCGCACCCGAAGGTCATGTTCGGCAGCGACTCCGCGCCGCACCCGGTGAGCGCCAAAGAAGCCGCTGCGTGCGCCGCTGGCGTGTTCAGCGCACCGGTCGCCTTGCCGCTGCTGGCGGAGATATTCGCGCAACGTGACGCGCTCGACCGGTTGCAGGCGTTCGTCTCGGACCATGCGCAGCGGATCTACGGTGTCACCCCGCTGCAGAAGACGGTCGTCCTCCGGCGCGAGCCGTGGACCGTACCGCTGCGATATGGGGATGTGACGCCGTACTATGCCGGGCGCACAGTCGAGTGGCAGGTTGTGCACCGTGAGGGAT
>JAUQOW010000280.1 GCA_030550675.1 Chloroflexota bacterium | reverse complement strand
GGATTCTGGATCGCCTCGCCAAGCCCGATATTTAACACGATCTTCTCCAGTCGCGGCGCCTGCATAACGGAGCGGTACTTAAACTCCTGCATCAGCGCTGGCACGACCTCTTTCAGATATTTTTCTTTGAGACGTGGCACCATTCTTGCTCCTCACGAGCCTGAAGCGCGGTCGCTGCTCCAGGCGCGCCGTTCACTCATCGATCACAGCATCACATGCTTTACAGTAGCGCACCTTTTTGGGGCGGCCCTTGTGATCGGTCTCCTCCAGAAAGCGATGCCCGGTGCGCGACGCGCGACCGCACTTCGGGCAGATCAGCATCACGTTCGACACATGGATCGGCGCTTCCATCTCAATGATCCCGCCGGGGCGCGTCGGACCGCGCGGTTTCATGTGTCGCTTGACAATATTCAGACCCTCGACGATCACCCGTTGTTCTCTGGGGCGCGATTCTTTAATTTTACCGCGCTTCCCGCGATCTTTCCCGGTAATGATCAGGACCTCATCGCCGGTTTTGACATGCATGGCTCTCTCTCCTGGAGCAATCACAGCACTTCCGGCGCCAGCGAGATGATCTTCATAAACGAGCGTTCGCGCAGCTCACGTGCGACGGGACCAAAAATGCGCGTACCGCGCGGATTGTTGTCCTTCCCGATGATCACCGCCGCGTTATCATCGAACCGGATATGCGATCCGTCAGGGCGGCCATACTCTTTGGCGGTGCGCACGATGACGGCGCGCACCACTTCGCCCTTCTTGACGGCGCCGCCGGGAGTCGCTTCCTTGACCGAAGCGACGATCACATCGCCGACGCGCCCATAGCGCACATGCGAGCCGCCCAACACGCGGATGCACAGTATCTCTTTCGCGCCGGTATTATCAGCGACGCGCAGTCGTGTTTCCTGCTGCACCATGGTCAGGCCTCCTCATTGCGCTTGATAATTTCAACCACTTCCCAGCGTTTCGTTTTACTCAGCGGGCGAGTCTCGCCGATGCGCACGATATCGCCGATCTGACACTGCTGCTCATCGTGCGCGTGAAACTTGCTGGTGCGGCGAACGATCTTTCGATACAGCGGATGCGGTTTCAGATAATCAACCGCCACCACAACCGTCTTTTGCATTTTATTGCTGACGACTCGCCCGACTTTGAATTGCCGTCGCCGTCCTTCTGTCATTGGTTTCTCTCCTACGACTCAATACCCAGCTCGCGTTCGCGCAGGATCGTTTTGATCCGCGCAATATCGCGTCGAACCGTGCGCGGGCGAGCGGTAGCCGTCAATTTTCCCATCACCTGCTGGAAGCGCAGGTTGAACAATTCTTCATAGCACTCTTTGAGTTTCGCTCGCAGTTGCTCATTATCCAGTTTGCGCAACTCTTCGGCTTTCATGCTGCGCCCTCCAGATCCTCACGCGGAACGATCTTGCACTTAATCGGCAGTTTCTGCGCGGCGCGTTCAAGCGCTTCGTGGGCGATTTCAGGGCGCACGCCAGCGAGTTCGAACAGAATGCGTCCCGGCTTGATCACTGCCACGTAGTGATCGACGGCGCCCTTCCCCGAACCCATGCGGGTTTCGGCAGGCTTGGCGGTGACCGGCTTATCCGGGAAGATACGGATCCAGATTTTGCCGCCGCGCTTGACGTGGTGGCTGATAGCGCGCCGCGCCGCTTCGATCTGGCGGCTGGTCATCCACGTGGCTTCAAGCGCCATCAAACCGTACTCGCCGAACGCGACGGTATTGCCGCGATGCGCCATGCCGCGATTGTGGCCGCGCTGCTGTTTGCGATATTTGACACGCTTCGGCATTAACATGATGACGACTCCTTTCAGCCGCGCGTTCGACCAGCGCGTTCAGCGCCGCCGCGTCCGCTGCGTCCGCTGCGTCCGCCGCGCCCGCCCTTGCGTTGTGGACGCTCCTCTTCCTCTTCAGCAATGCTGGGTCGCGCAGCGACAGCCGGTGGCGGCAACTGCGGCTGACCTTTCTGATCAGGGAAAACGTCCCCTTTATAGATCCACACCTTCACGCCGATCCGCCCGTATGTCGTATGCGCATGCACCTGCGCATAGTCGATGTCGGCGCGCAGTGTATGCAGCGGTACGCGACCGTCGCGCTCCCAGGCGACGCGCGCCATTTCGGCGCCCGCCAGGCGCCCTGAGCACTTGATTTTGATGCCCTGCGCGCCCAAACGCATCGCGCGTTGCACCGCCTGTTTCATCGCGCGCTTATACGACACGCGCTTATTGATCTGTTCGGCAATGCTTTCGGCGACCAGTTGCGCCTCCAGTTCCGGTTGATGGATCTCCTGAATATTGAGCTTGACCTTCTTGCCGGTCCGTTTTTCCAGTTCAGCCCGCAACTCATCGACTTTCGTGCCGCGTTTGCCGATGACGATGCCCGGCTTGGCTGTATAGACCGTCACCTCAACTTTATTCGCCGAGCGCTCAATCTCGATCCGCGCCACACCCGCATTCTCAAGCTCTTTGGCAATGATCTTGCGCAGCATGATGTCTTCGTGGAGCAGTTCGGTATAGTTGCGCTCTGCGAACCACTTCGACTGCCAGTCCTTGATATATCCGAGGCGGAAGCCGATCGGGTGCACTTTCCGTCCCATAGATCCTCGCTCTCTTCAGCGGGTCAGCGCGGTCACGCCGCCTGCTTACACTTCCTCGCCGTCATCGACGATCACCGTAATATGAGTCGTCCGCTTGCGAATGCGGTCAGCCCGCCCCCGTGCGCGCGGCATGATGCGTTTAAACGCCGGGCCTTCATCGGCGAAGATATACTTGACGACCAGCGCGTTGGGGTCCATGTCATAGTTATTGGTGGCGTTCGCTCGCGCCGACTCAATCGTACGCGCAATTTCGCGCGCCGCTTTGTGCGGCAGATAGCGCAGGATCGCCAGCGCCCGATCAACGGGCTTGCCGCGCACCAGATCCATCACCGGGCGCACCTTGGTCGGCGAGATGCGGACATATTTCGTCACTGCTTTTGCCTGCATATCAAAAACCCCTGCTGCGTCGATGGCGCGCCTGAAGCGGCGCGGCGACGCTCACTTCACCTTGCCGCGCTTATCGGCTTTCTTCCCGCCGTGGCCGCGGAATACCCGCGTTGGCGCGAATTCGCCCAGTTTATGACCGACCATATTCTCGGTAATGTACACCGGCACATGGCGTCGGCCATCGTGAACAGCGATCGTATGCCCGACCATCTGCGGGAAGATCGTCGAATCGCGCGACCACGTGCGCAGCACTCGCTTTTCGTTTGTCCGATTCAGTTCCTCGATCCGGCTGAGCAGCCGCACATCGACGTATGGACCTTTTTTGGACGAACGCGACATACGCTTTACTCCTGCTTACTTCGTCCGACGGCGGATGATGAAGGGATCCGTCCGCGGGTTGTGGCGGGTCTTCACGCCACGCGCCGGTTTGCCCCACTTGGTCTTCGGAGTCGGCATGCCGCGCGGTGCGCGCCCTTCGCCGCCGCCGTGGGGATGGTCACGCGGGTTCATCGCCGCGCCGCGCACTTCGGGCCGCCGTCCGAGCCAGCGTTTGCGCCCGGCTTTCCCCAGGCGAATATTCTGGTGGTCCAGGTTGCCGACCTGTCCAACCGTCGCCATGCACTCGATGAACACGCGGCGCACTTCTCCCGACGGCATGCGCAGCGTGGCGTAATTGCCCTCTTTTGCCATCAACTGCGCAGCGGCGCCGGCGCTGCGCGCCATCACGCCGCCGCGCCCTTTTTCGAGCTCGATGTTGTGCACCGTTGTGCCGAGCGGTATCTGACGCAGCGGCAGCGCGTTCCCTGGACGAATATCAGCGTCAGGACCGCTCATCACCGTATCGCCGACATTCAATCCGAGCGGCGCCAGGATGTAGCGTTTCTCGCCATCGACATAATGGAGCAGCGCGATGCGCGCGGAACGGTTCGGATCGTACTCAATCGCCGCCACTTTTGCCGGAATGCCGATCTTATCGCGCTTGAAATCGATCCGGCGGTAATGGCGCTTATGCCCGCCTCCGCGATGGCGCACCGTAATGCGCCCATACATATTTCGGCCGGCTTTCTTGCGCAGCGGCTCAAGCAGCGATCGTTCCGGCTCTTTCTTCGTAATCTCCTCGAAGGTCGAAACCGACATATTGCGGCGACCTGGCGAGGTTGGCTTGTACTTTCTGACAGGCATGAATTACGCTCCCTCAAACAGGTCGATGCGGTCGCCTTCAGCCAGGGTGACGATCGCCTTTTTCCAGTCGGACGTGTAGCCGGAGAAACGTCCCCGGCGGCGCAGCTTTCCACGCACATTCATCGTATGAACGGCGGTCACCCGCACATTGAAAATCTCCTCAATGGCGCGCTTGATCTGCGGTTTGGTGGCGTTGCGATCGACCTCGAACGAATATTTGTTGAATTGCATCAGGTTCGTATTTTTTTCCGTGATCAGCGGCCGGATAATGATTTGATGCGCATTCATGACGCACCCTCCTCGCTCGTCTCCGCTGCGGCGACGACGCGCCCCGGCTGGTCCAGATACCCCTGAGCGACATCGACCGCCGCTTTCAGCATCACCACATGGTCATGGGTGAGCAGGTCGATCACGTTCAGGTAGTGCGCCAGCAGGGTTTTGACATTCGGCAGGTTATTCGCCGAGCGACGCACATTTTCATCCTTTTGATCAAGCACGATCAGCGTCTTGCCGGTCAGGTTCAGCGCATTGAGCACCGCGATCATGTCTTTCGTGCGCGGTTGTTCGAACGTCAACCGATCCAGGAACGTAATCGCGCCATCGCGGTACCGCGCCGAGAGCGCCGAACGAACCGCCAGGCGGCGCATTTTGCGCGGCATGTCCTTGGTATAGGATCGCGGGTGGGGTCCATGCGCTACGCCGCCGCCCTTGCGATGCGGCGCGCGAATCGACCCCTGGCGCGCGCGACCGGTGCCCTTCTGACGGTAGAGTTTGCGCGTGCTTCCCTCGACTTCGCCGCGACCACGGGTGTTATGCGTGCCGAGTCGCGCATTGGCGCGCTGGCGTTCCATCGCCTGATGCATGACCGGGATGTTCGGCTCAATTCCGAAGACGTAATCCGATATCTGGATAACGCCGACCTCTTCGCCGGACTGGTTGTACAACTTGGCTTCCATGACACTTCCTCAACGTATCTGCACTCCGTTGACGCGCTCCAGGCGTCGCGCCTACGAGCCTTTAATCGCCCGACGCACCATGACCAGCCCGTTTCTGGCGCCCGGAATCGAGCCGCGCACAAGCAGCAAGTTGCGCTCTGGAACAACATCAACGACGGTCAGGTTTTGCACCGTCACCCGTTGATTGCCCATCCGCCCGGCCATGCGCGTGTTTTTCCACAGATGACCCGGATCCGTGCCAGCGCCGACCGAACCAGGCGCACGCAGGCGGTCGCTCTGACCGTGCGTTCGCGGACCGCCGCCGAAGCCGTGACGCTTCACGACGCCCTGGAACCCGCGACCTTTCGATGTGCCAGTGACATCGACGCGCTGACCTGGTTTGAACATGTCAACGGTCAACACGTCGCCGACCTTATGATCGGCGATGTTGTCGGTGCGGAACTCGCGCAGGTAGCGCAGCAGCTTCCCGGCGCCGCGCAGATG
>JAUQOW010000279.1 GCA_030550675.1 Chloroflexota bacterium | reverse complement strand
GAACCTTGGTGATCGCCGCCGTCAGCGTGGTCTTGCCGTGGTCGACGTGCCCGATGGTGCCGACGTTGACGTGCGGCTTGGTGCGCTCAAACTTCTGCTTTGCCATTGCTTCTTGCTGCTCCTTGCAGAGTGCTTACAAACCTGTGCCTGGAACCTGAAACGAACTAGCCGCGCCGTTTTTCAATAATCTCCTTTGCCAGAGCTTCCGGCAGCGGTTGGTAATATGCGAACTCCATCGATGACGTTGCGCGTCCCTGCGTCGCCGAGCGCAGGTCGGTCGTATAGCCGAACATGGATGCCAGCGGGACGTATGCCCGGATGACCTGCGCGTTGCCGCGCGCTTCCATGCCCTCGACGTGACCGCGGCGCGAGTTAATGTCGCCGAGAACGGCGCCAAGAAACTCTTCCGGCGTCACAATCTCGACCTTCATCACCGGTTCGAGCAGGATCGGACGACCCTTGCGCACCGCTTCCTTCAGCCCCATCGACGCAGCGATCTTGAACGCCATTTCGGATGAGTCGACCTCGTGATAGGATCCGTCGTAGAGCGTGACCTTGATGTCAACGACCGGGTAGCCCGCGATCACGCCGCTTGCCATCGCCTCCTTAATGCCGGCTTCCACCGCCGGAATGTACTCGCGCGGGATGACGCCGCCAACGATGGCGTTGACGAACTCGAACCCTTTGCCGCGCTCAAGCGGTTCCACCTGCAATTTGACGTGACCATACTGACCCTTGCCGCCGGTCTGCCGCACGAACTTGCTGTCCACGTCCGCCGGAACGGTGATCGACTCACGATATGCCACCTGCGGCTTGCCCTGATTGGCTTCCACCTTATACTCGCGGCGCATGCGGTCGACAATCACTTCCAGGTGAAGTTCGCCCATGCCAGCAATGATCGTCTGCCCGGTTTCAGGGTCGGTGAAGACGCGGAAGGTCGGATCTTCCTCCGCCAGTTTGCTCAGCGCGATCGCCATCTTATCCTGGTCGGCTTTTGTCTTCGGTTCGATCGCCAGTTGAATGACCGGCTCCGGGAAGCGAATGCTCTCCAGCACGATCGGATCGTTCGGATCGCAAATCGTATCGCCGGTGTAGCTCTGCTTGGGACCGACCATCGCGGCGATGTCGCCAGCGTAGACTTCCTTAATCTCCTCGCGATGGTTGGCGTGCATCTGCAACAGGCGACCGATGCGCTCACGCTGATTGCGCGTCGAGTTGAGCACGTAGGAACCGGTCTCCAGTTTGCCGGAATAGACCCGGAAATACGCCAGTTTGCCGACGAACGGATCGGAGACGATCTTGAACACCAGACCGGTGAACGGCGCATCTTCCGACGCCGGGCGCGTAATAATCTCCACGCCGTCGTCGCCAGCGACCTGACCGGGGCGCGTGCCGCGCACCGGCGGAATATCGACCGGCGACGGCAGATAGTACACAATTGCGTCGAGCAGGCGCTGAACGCCTTTATTGCGCAGCGCCGCGCCGCACAGCACCGGCACCAATTTGCCCTGGATCGTCGCCTTGCGCAGCGCTCGCCGCAATTCTTCGGCGCTGAGTTCTTCTCCTTCGAGGTAGAGGAGCATCAACTCATCGTCCGTCTCGGCGATCGCCTCGATCATCTCATTGCGCAGACGCTCCACGTCTTCGGCGATGTCTGCCGGAATCGCCTCCAATTCCTCGCGCTTCCCCTGATCGTCCACATAGACGACCGCTTTATTGGTGATCAGGTCGACAATGCCGCGGAAACGGTCTTCCGAGCCGATGGGGTACTGGATCGGCGCCGGCTTTGCGCCAAGGCGTTCTCTGATCATGTCCACTGTGCGCATGAAGTTGGCGCCGATCCGGTCCATCTTATTGACGAAGCAGATCCGCGGCACGTGGTACTTATCCGCCTGGCGCCACACCGTCTCCGACTGCGGTTCGACCCCGGCGACAGCGTCGAACACCACCACGCCGCCATCGAGCACGCGCAACGAACGCTCGACCTCCGCCGTGAAATCGACGTGACCGGGCGTATCGATGATATTGATGCGATACGTCGTCCCTTCGACCGTCCACTCAGCGGTGGTGGCGGCGGCGGTGATCGTAATGCCGCGTTCGCGCTCCTGCTCCATCCAGTCCATCACCGCCGTGCCCTCGTGCACCTCGCCAAGCTTGTAGGTGCGACCGGTATAGAACAGGATGCGCTCGGTCGTCGTGGTCTTTCCCGCATCGATATGAGCAATGATGCCAATGTTTCGTATTCGCTCTAATGGCACTTCACGAGGCATGAGATACTCTCCCCTCTTCTGCGCTACTA
This sequence comes from Chloroflexota bacterium, assembly GCA_030550675.1. Lineage (GTDB taxonomy): Bacteria > Chloroflexota > Chloroflexia > Chloroflexales > Roseiflexaceae > Roseiflexus. The sequence goes on along the minus strand of JAUQOW010000279.1, from coordinate 3,363 downwards.
ATGCCGCTCACCCAATATGCATCCGGTCGCCGGAGACCGTCTGGCGCTCACTGCCGTCGTGACGCTGATCCCTGCCGTCTCAGAACCGTCCGTAATGCGAGAAGGCGCGATTGGCTTCCGCCATGCGCTGCACATCTTCTTTGCGTTTGATGGTTGCGCCCGTATTGTTGTATGCGTCGATCAGTTCGGCGGCGAGGCGCTCATACATCGGCTTGCCCGAACGGGCGCGCGCCGACATGATCAGCCAGCGCATCGCCAGCGACTGGCGGCGGTCGCTCTTCACCTCGACCGGCACCTGATACGTGGCGCCGCCGACGCGCCGCGGCTTGACTTCGATGACCGGACCCGCATTGCGCACGGCGGTCTCGAAAATCTCCAGCGCAGGCTTTTTCAGCCGCTCAGCCGCCAGGTCGAACGCGCGATAGACGATCTTCTCGGCGATGCTCTTCTTGCCGCGCTGCATCACCTTATTAATAAACTGCTGCACCAGCACGCTGTTATAGCGTGGATCTGGCGGTGGAATACGCCGCTCAATCGTGCCTCGACGGGGCATAGGCTACCTCATCACACCGCTAACAGGCGGCGACTGCGAGCGCCGCGCTGTGTCGTGAACCTTACTTCTTCTTTGCCGGGACTGCGCTGCTCTTCTTGGTGCCGTACTTCGAACGACCCTGCTTGCGATTGGCGACCCCCTGCGCATCGAGCGTGCCGCGCACAATGTGGTAGCGCACGCCAGGCAGATCCTTCACGCGCCCGCCGCGAATGAGCACCACCGAGTGCTCCTGCAGGTTATGCCCTTCACCCGGAATGTACGCGGTCACTTCCATGCCATTCGACAGCCGGACGCGCGCGATTTTGCGCAGCGCCGAGTTCGGCTTTTTGGGCGTCATCGTCCTGACCTGCGTGCAGACGCCGCGTTTGAACGGCGATCCTTTGCCGCGCGTCAGTTTCCCTTTCAATACATTCAGGCTGAAACGCAATGCAGGCGCCTTGACTTTCTTTGTGACCCGCTTGCGCGGCTTGCGAACCAGTTGGTTGATCGTCGGCATGCTGCTCCCATCCTCCCCATCGTGCGCGACGCGCGTGCGTCCGCTACGTGCCGATCAGTCGCTATGCAAAAAAATAACCTTGCCCTTCACTGGTCGCAGCAATGGCTGCGCCTTAGTTTGGGCCAGAACGCAGACAATAAAATACCTGTGCGTTTTCCGCACAGCGGTAGGGAAGTATAGCACAGGAATGAGCGTCTGTCAAAACCTTTTTGAATGTGATGGGAGTCTGGTATACTACTTCGGGAGGCTCAACGATGAGCGGATTGCAGCGGATGCACGCCGCGTCCGGCGTGACAGGGAGGGCATCATGCGGGAACTCATTATCATCGGCGGCGGCGCAGCGGGGCTGGCTGCCGGGATGTATGCTCTGGGCAAGCAACTCGATTTTGTGATGATCTACGAGTCGCTGGGCGGCAAGGCCGGCTGGCGGCAGAACCTCGTCGGGCAGGAGGAGATCGAGTATCTGGCAGGCGAAGAGGCGGTGCGCATCTTTGAGCGCAAAATCGCCATGCAGACTGATCGCACGATCCGCGACACAGTCACGGCGGTGCATCGCGCCGATCAGGGGTTTCGCGTTGAGACGCGCAATCACGGCGCGCTTGAGGCGCTTGCCGTGATTGTGGCGACCGGCGCGACGCCAGTGCGTCTCAAAGCAACCGGCGCGCAGGAGTTGCTGGGCCAGGGGTTGGGCTATTCGGTCACGACCCATGCGCATCTGCTGGCAGGGAAGACAGCGGCGGTGATTGGGGCGACGCATCGGGCGCTGCGCGGCGTTGCTGAACTGGCGCGCGCAGCGGAGAAGGTCTACCTGATCGTTCCAGAACCGCACGACGTCTCATTGCCGATGATGCACGCCGTCAGTCAGCGCCCAAACGTGGAGATTCTGGCGGGATACGCCGTGGACGAGATTGTTGGTCCGATGAACGTTGAGGAAATTGTCGTCTCGCGCGCTGGCGAGCAGCGGCGGATCGCAGTCGATGCCGCATTCGTCGATCTTGGGCTGCGTCCATGCAGCGAGATGGTGCAGCATCTGGTGCGCACCGACCAGGATGGCTTTATCTGGGTCGATGAGCGCATGGCGACGACGGTTCCGGGCATCTTCGCCGCTGGCGATGTCACAACATCGTTCGGCGAACAGGTGTTGATCGCCATCGGCGACGGCGCACGCGCGGCGCTCAGCGCCTACGACTATCTGCTCATGCGAACGCCGTTGGCGCGGTAACGCAACTTCAGGCGACGACAGTTCGTCATACCGGGTGGAGATACGGGGGCGCAGCGGCGCAGCGCGTGGAATCGCGCGTATGCGCCTGTACGGAAACGGGCGCCCCTGTGCGATTCGACAAGAAGGAGGGACGATATGAGCGAGCAGACGCCGAATACCGGTCAGCCTCAGCCGCAGAAAGAGACGCCGGACCTGACCGCCGAACTGCGTGAGATGGGGCAGCAACTGGAGGCGCTGTTCCGCGCGTTTATCGAGAGCGAGCGTACCAAGCAGATGCAGGCGGCGGTTGCGCAGAGCGTGCAGAGTCTGGCGGCGGTCATTCGTCAGGCGGCGGAAAAGATTCAGAGCGATCCGCGCTTCCAGCAGGTGGAGGATCGCGGGCGCCAGGCGCTTGAACGGGCGCGTGAGAGTCAGGTGTTCCACGATGTGCAGGAAGCGCTGGTCAATGGTCTTGAGCAGATCAACACACAGTTGCACAAGCTGGTCGAGAAGCTTGAAGCCGAGCGCGCCGCCAGCGCGCAGACCGGTCAACCGGGCGAGGTGAACCCGCCAGTCGAGCATGTTCCGCTTGAAGCGCCTGCTACTGGCGAGACGAAGAAACTGGAAGAGTAGGGCTGTTGGAGGTTATCCACGAAGGACACGAAGGGACACGAAGGAAAAAGGACGCTGATTTCTTCGTGCTGCTTCGTGGGCCTGGCGGCGTACAGTTGGCGCCTGTTGTCCACGAAGGGCGCGAAGGGACACGAAGGAAAGTATGGAGATTTCTTCGTGCTGCTTCGTGGGCCCGGTGGCGTGCAGTTGGCGCCTGTTGTCCACGAAGGGACACGAAGGGACACGAAGGAAAGAGCGCTGATTGTAGATCTTCGTGATCCTTCGTGCCCGTCGTGGCTCGCAATCAACGCCTGTCATCCACGAAGGGGCACGAAGGGACACGAAGAGTATGCTGATTTTAGATCTTCGTGTTTCTTCGTGAACTTCGTGGATAACCGGTTTGCCTGACGTTCGGATTGCTGGTATAATGGCGCGTGGGGAATGCCCCCATAGTCTAGTGGCCCAGGACGTCACCCTTTCAAGGTGAAGATCGCGGGTTCG
>JAUQOW010000278.1 GCA_030550675.1 Chloroflexota bacterium | reverse complement strand
TGGAAAATGGCATCCAGACGCCGTCGGCAAAGCAGGGATCGGCGCTGATCATCATTTGCGTCGCCGGACCCAGGCTCGCAAAGCCGTTCTGCGCCGTCCGATTGTGGATGTAGAGATTGACCCGGGCAATAGGCGTCGATAGGGCTTCGTTTTCGATAATAACCGGTGCATAGACCGGATCCGCGCCAAACGTCTGGGCGACGTAGCCGCGTCCGTCGCTGGAGCGGCGGTAGTATCCCAGCCCGATCTCGCGCGAGACGGGATCGAGTAGATTGGCGCGATGACCCGGGCTGTTCATCCATCCCTGAACTGCGGCTGCGGGAGGAACGTCTCCGCAGAATGCGTTCTCCGCGCCCGCCAGTCCCAGGTATCCGAAGGCGCGCGCGCGATCACCGGGCCATTTCCCATTTGTGTCCTGGTGACCGCAGTACCCTTCCACACGATTCTCGGTCGAATCCCACGCAAACCAGCGCGCAGCCGCAGTCAACTGGCGGTTCCAGCGTAGCGGAGGAACGCCATTGGCGCGTCGCGCCAGGTTGCTGAGATAGACTGTTTGCGCTTCGTCATGCCGCAGGTCCGGGGTTTGCGCTGGAGCGAGAGGCGCGCTCTTCACCGGAACAACGCATAGAAGGAGCAGAATGCTCAAAAGTGTCAATCTCCGCTGGCTTTGCACGGGTCGCGCATCCTTTCTGAACGTAACTTATGATACTGCGTCTACTATTGCGCCAGCGATGTATAATGGCGGCAGGCGGATTGCGTGTCGCCCTTGAGTATACATCCACATGAGCGGACAGATCAATGGCCTCTGGCGACTATATTGTTGAGACTCCAGAACAGATCGAGCTGGCGTATGATGTTGCCGGGATCGGTTCGCGCTTGCTGGCGGCGATTGTCGATAGCGCGGTGATCGCTCTGGCAGAGTTGGCGCTTTTCTTCGCGCTCGCGCAGATCGCCAGCATCCTCGAGTTTGCTGAAAGCGTGCTGATCGCCATCGGCGCGGCGCTGGGGTTTGCGATCCTGTGGGGATACTATATCGCCTTTGAGTTGACGTGGAATGGGCAAAGCCCCGGAAAGCGGCTGATCGGGCTGCGTGTCGTTTCGGAAGGGGGACGTCCGATCACGGTCGTTGGATCGATTATTCGCAATCTTATCAGAATTGTGGACTTTCTGCCGTTTCTCTACGGCATCGGTGTGATTGCCATGTTCATCGACAGGCGGGCGCGGCGGCTGGGCGATCTTGCCGCCAGTACGCTGGTCGTGCGCGAACGCGCTGATGTGACGCTGGAAAGCCTGATCAGAAGTGTCGAACCAAACCTGCCGCCGCCATCGGGCGATACGACTGATCTGATCGATGTTAGTTCGCTCACGTCCGACGATTACGCCCTGCTATGCGATTTTCTCAACCAGCGCCATCAACTGGCGCAACCAGTGCGTCGGCGGATGGCGGCGCAACTCGGTGCCGGGTTGCAGGCGCGACTCGATGTTGCGCTCGACGGCGACCCCGAGCGACTGGTCGAGCGCGCGGTGCGCGCCTATCAGCGTCAGCGACGCCAGGGATCATAGGTTGGTCATTGACGCCGCCAGGCGCAATGTGGCAACGTGGATGTCAACGGTATCGGCAATGTTGCGGGCATACCCGCCAGCCATCGTAATTGCGACGGGTATTCCCGCGCGACGGCAGCAATCGAGCACTATCCGATCCCGTTCCAGCAGACCCGCCTTTGTCACCTTCAGGCGCCCAAGACGGTCGTGTTCGTAAGGATCGGCCCCCGCCAGATAGATCGCCAGGTCTGCGCGGCTGCGCTCGATGGCCTGGCGCAGTCCTGCTTCCAGCGCCGCCAGGTATGCCGCATCTTCTGCGCCGTCCTCCAGCGCAATATCGAGATCGCTGCGCTCCTTGCGGAACGGATAGTTCTTCGCGCCGTGGATGGAGAACGAGAAGATCGTCGCGTCACCGGCAAGAATGGCAGCGATCCCATTCCCCTGATGCACGTCGCAATCAATGATAACGACCCGCCAGGCGCGCCCTTCGGCCTGCATGGCGCGCGCAGCGATCACGCTGTCGTTGAACACGCAATACCCCTCGCCGTGGTCGGCATAGGCGTGGTGCGTGCCGCCTGCCAGGCTGGCAGCAATCCCGTCGCCGCTCAACGCTGCGCGACAGGCAGCGATAGTCGCGCCAACCGAACGCCGCGAGCGCTCGACCAGTTGCGGCGACCAGGGAAACCCGATCTGGCGCATCTCACGGTCGCTCATAGCGCCAGTTGTCATGCGGTGCAGATAATCGGCGGTGTGCGCGCGCAGGATGTCGCGGTCGTCGGCGGCTTCAGGGACGATCAAATCACCCAGACCTTCGGCAGCCGCCCGTTCACGCAGCATGGCATATTTAGCAATTGGGAAACGATGGCCCTCCGGTAGGGGGAGCACAAATGTATCAGAGTAAAAGAGCTTCATGGCTCCTCTGGCAGCAGTGCGCGCACCCGTTCCAGCGTATCAGCGTCAGCCGGACGCTTGTCGCGTCGCCAGCGCAGGATGCGCGGGAAACGCACCGCAATCCCCGACTTGTGACGATTTGAGCGCTGGATGCCCTCGAATGCCAGCTCGAAGACCAGTTCGGGAGTGACGGTGCGCACCGGTCCGAACTTTTCTACTGTATTTCGTCTTACGAAGGCGTCCACCTCCCGGATCTCCTCATCGGTCAACCCCGAATACGCTTTGGCGAACGGCGTCAACCGGTCGCCGTCCCATACAGCGAAGGTGTAGTCGGTGTAAAGACTGGCGCGCTTGCCGCTGCCGCGTTGCGCATAGACCAGCACGGCGTCGATCGTGTAGGGCGCGACTTTCCACTTCCACCAGTCGCCGCGCACCCGCCCGACGCGGTAGGGGGAATTGCGACGTTTGAGCATCAGTCCCTCGACATTACGTGCGCGCGAGGTTGCCCATTGCGCCGCGAGCTCGTCCCAGTCCGACGCGACAACCACCGGCGAAATCAGGAGCGTCTGATTGCCCGGCGCAGAGGTTGCGATCAGGCGCTCAAGCTCCGCGCGCCGCCATTCTAGCGGCTGATTGCGCACATCGACGCCGTTGAGTTCGAGCAGGTCGTATGCCAGGAGTGCGACTGGCGCCTCGTCGAGAATGGCGCGCGTCAGGTTCTTGCGCCCGATCCGGCGCTGTAACTGCGCGAAGGGCAACACTGCGCCATCTTTCCATGGCAACACCTCGCCGTCGATCACGACGCCATCGGGAAGGCATGCGCCAATCGCCGCGATTTCGGGGAAGCGGTCGGTTATCAGTTCCTCGCCGCGCGACCAGAGAAAGGTTTGACCGGCGCGGCGGATCAACTGGCTGCGGATCCCGTCCCATTTCCATTCCGCCTGCCACTCGTTGATTGAACCGAGCGTTTCGGGCGGATCGTCGAGCGGATGCGCCAGGTAGAAAGGATAGGGGCGACTCACATCGGCATCGGCGGTATCGTGCGCCAGCAATGCCCGATAGAAGGCGGCGGACGGCTGCCACTCGCCCATCAGGCGATGTGCAATGGTCGCGGGATCGGCCCCGCTGACGCGCGCCAGCGCCCGCACAACCAGTTGCTGCGAGACGCCAACCCGAAATGCGCCGGTGATTAACTTGTTCCACACGAAACGTTCCGTTCCGCCGAGCGTCGCCCATGCCGCGCGCACAATCGCGCGTTGCGTCGCCTCGTCCTGGTCGCGCAGCGGGATCAGCGCCTCCTCGACCCAGCGATGGAGCGGCTGCGGACCCTCGAAAGGCAACACTGACCGGTCTACTTCCGCCGTCCACATGCCGGGTTCCGGCAGGAGGAGCGTTACTGTTTCGGCGAAATCGCCGACGGCATCGTAACACTCGCCAAAGAGCCAGTCGGGAATGCCAGCCGCTTCAACCGCCCACGCGCGCAGCGTCGGCAGCGGCACAGCCTGGCGCACCCGCCGACCAATAAGGAAAAAGAGCGCCCATGCGGCGTCCGCTGGCTCCGCGCACTCAAAGTAGCGCGTCAGCGCCTCGACTTTCGCGCTGGTTTTGGTTGTTTCGTCGAGAGCAGCGTAGAGTTGTGCAAATGCGTCCACTCTTCCCTCCCAGACCCTTGAGGTCAGAACATGCTCAACCAGGGAACGACGATCGCTCCGCCAGCGAGGTTCCGTAGCAGCAATCGATAAGCGGCAGAGACCTCAAGGGTCGGACGCGCTCCACCTTCTCGCCCTCAACCTTTCCACTTTCAACCTTTAACCTGTAACCTTCGCACGTTCAACCGTCCCCCGGCTCGCCCTCAAAGCGTGTTTGCACGACCGCTGCATCACGGCCGTGTTCCTGAAGCCAGCGCACCAGCACGGCGGCGTAGCCGTGCGTCACCCACACCCGTTCGGCGCCGGTGGCGTCAATCGCCGCCAGCAGACCGGGCCAGTCCGCGTGGTCGGAAAGGACAAACCCCCGATCAACGGCGCGGCGCCGTCGTGTTCCGCGAATGCGCATCCATCCCGAGGCGAAGCCGGTGGAAACGGCGCCAAACCGACGCATCCAGGGAGTGCCATGGGCTGAAGGGGGCGCCAGGATCAACGCCTGTGACCAGTCGAAGCCGCGTGGCGCTTCGCCGACGTAGCGGACCAGCGGTAATGCCACGCCGCTAGCGCGGTAATCCTCTGTCAGGCGCACAAGCGCTCCGTGGATAAGAATCGGTCCGATGGAAGTATCAAGGCCCGCGAGCAACCGCTGCGCCTTTCCAAGCGCATAAGCATACAGAATACTGGCTCTGCCCGCTTCCTGATTACGTCGCCACCAGTCGTTGATCTGCGCCAGCACGCTCTCTTGAGGGGACCAGCGATAGATTGGCAACCCAAACGTGGACTCGGTGATGAATGTGTGGCAGCGGACTGGCTCAAACGGTGCGCATGTCGCATCCGGTTCAGTCTTGTAATCGCCACTCACCACCCACACCTCGCCGCGATACGCCACGCGCACCTGCGCCGATCCCAGCACGTGACCGGCGGGATGGAACGACACATCGACGCCGTTAATCGACACGACTTCGCCGTACGCGAGAGTTTCAACATGCGCCTCTTCGCCGAGGCGCGTGCGCAACACGCGCTCGCCATCGCGCGTCGCCAGGTATGCCGCGCTTCCGGGGCGCGCATGGTCGCTGTGGGCGTGGGTAATCACCGCGCGCGCCACCGGCTGCCACGGATCGATGTAAAAGTCGCCGGCGGGGCAGTACAGACCGGCGTCGGTGAGGCGTAACAGGTCATCGGGCATAGGGAGGTGCGCTCTGGCACGTCGTTCACACTACATCATAATCATACCATGCGGCTTTAAGGCAACACACGCTTGCCCGGATGGGAACAGCGTTTCTGGCAGGTCCATACAGAGGTGCGAGCGCTGCGGGCGTCAGGTCCCACGTTCGCCAGACAGCAGGCTAACGAGGATTAAGGAGGAGGTGAGTCCGGCAAACCTGTGCTGCCGGATCGCGCGTCCTTCAAGCTGCGGGCTAAAGCCCTCGCTCAGGATGTGGAAGCCCCCTCGGGACTTTTCCGATCTCAGTCAGGGCTTCAGTCCCGCAGCGTCCCAGCGTTACCGGAATATTCGCCGTCGGGCGAACGTGCGGCGAACCAGGGGCTTTTGTTTTTTCTCATGATCGCCGCGATAGCGGCAATCAAGGTCATCTGTTT
>JAUQOW010000277.1 GCA_030550675.1 Chloroflexota bacterium | reverse complement strand
CAGTTGGGGCCAGAATGGAATCTCCGGCGCTACGTCGGCAACCAGGCGCACTGCCGCATCAGCGTCGGTGTGCGGCAGGCTGCCGACGCCGGTGACGGCGCCCTCATTCAGCGCCCGGCAGGAAAGGATTTCGCTCAGATACATAGCGCTCTTTCTGAAAAGGGCGGACGCAAAGGCGCAAAGACGCAAAGCTTTCCAATCTGTTCCGCGAATTGCTCAGCGCTTACGATCATCGCGCGGTGTGACCCAAAGACGCAAAGACGCAAAGCTTTACAATTTGTCCTTATCCTTCTATGCCTGTCTTCCCGAAAACAGACTTACACAAAGGCGCGAAGGCGCAAAGGTTGCACAACTTAAGGCGATCCGTCCAATCCGTCCCGATCCGCCCCCATCCGTGTTCTATGACAGGCGCATTACACTGCCGGGACTCCTTCCAGCCGGTCTTCGAGCTGGCTGCGCAGTGTATGCAACCGCGCCAGGTCTTCATCGTTCGGCTGCCAGTAGCCGCGATTGTGCGCTTCCAGCAGGCGATCAACAACCTCCAGCAGCGCATAGGGGTTGTTCTGCTCGATCCGTTTGCGCAGCGTTTCGTCGGCGATCAGGCAGCGATTCGCCGCCTCGAACAGCGCCGGATCGACCGCTTCCATTGTTGCTGCCAGGCCCACCATGTGCTCCAGGCGTTTTGCGATCTGCTGCGCGCCATGGTAATCGTGCGCCAGCATCGCGTCCAGCCAGCGCGGGTTCAGCAGGCGGGTGCGCAATCCGCGTTGAATGGCGCGCTGCAACGGCTCGGCGCGGACGCGCCCCTCGGTTGTGTCGGCGACCATGAGGTGCGCCTGGCGACCGGCTGCCATCCTGACGCTGCAAGCCAGCCCGCCGTAGAACTCGTAGTAGTGGTCGAGGTCGGTCATTTCATAGTCACGTGAACTGCGCACCTGGCTGATCAGTTCGACCTGGCTGAGTTGCGCGGTGAGAAGGTCGGGCTTCGCTTCGCCATACCGCCGCCGCGTGTAGGCGTAGCGCAGACTGTCCACGTAGCAGGCAGCCAGTTCTGCCGGACTCTGCCACGCCTGGCTTTTGATCAGGTGATCGACGCCTGTGCCGTAGAGCGTGTTTTGCGGACCAAACAGCCGCGCGGTCGCCAGATCGTCAGCGTCGTCATGGCTCAATCCCTGCGCCCGCAGTTCGTTGTAGAGATGGCGGGTATGCGCGCGCACCGGATTGTACGCATCGTCTTCGTCCTGTGCCGCAACCAGCGCAACCGCTTCGTGCAACAGTTCGATCAGATTCGGAAACATGTCGCGGAAGAAGCCGCACATTTGAATGGTCACATCCACGCGCGGACGCTTCAGTTCAGCGAGCGGCACGACTTCCAGCCGCGTCTCCCACACGCCCCGCCGCACCAACCGCACACCCAGGCACGCCAGAATCTGCCCGACGGTCTCGCCTTGCGTTTTGGCAGTCTCCAATCCCCAGAGGATTACCGCCGTTCGACGCGGGTATGCGCCGTAGGTCTGCCGATAGTGCTCCAGGGTCGCATCGGCGATTGCAGCGCCGCGCTCCAGCGCCGCCGCCGTCGGCACACGACGCGGATCGAACTGCACCAGGTTGCGCCCGGTCGGAAGAATCTCCGGCGAGCGGAAGAGATCGCCGCCTATTCCGGCGGGCAGGTAGCCGCCGGACAGCGCGTGCATCAGCCCGCCCAACTCATCGCACTGACGCAGCCCGTCGCGGATGGCGCAGGCGGCGGCGTGCAACGTTTGCCATGCCGGATCACGGTGAGCCAGCGGTCGCTCATCGAGCACGTGCGCCTGCACCCAATTGCGCGCCATTGCTTCCAGTCGCGCCAGCACGCTGGCGTGGCGCTCCGGCGCTTCCTGGATGGTCGTCCATGGCAGGCGCAGATCGCGGCAGAGCACCTCGAACAGCGAAGGGCGCTCCCCATCAGCAGTGCGTAGCGTCTGTACCAGAAACTCGCGCGCTTCTTCATCGGTGTAACGCTGACCAAAGCAATGCATGCGACCTGGCATCAGGCTGCTCTCATATTCGTAGAGGGTCTGTTCGAGCGCCTCGATGCCTTCCCAGGTCCATCCCAGCCGCCGCACACGCTCGACGATGTCATTCAGAATCGACGCCTGCTGGTCGGGATTGAGGCTGCCCGCCTGCGCGTAGTCGTTCAGCAACGCGCGCACCTCTGCCAGGTCGCCGTAGAGTTCGCTACGGACGAACGGCGGCGGCAGGTGGCTGATGATCGTCGCGTGTGCGCGGCGCTTCGCAATCATCGCTTCGGTCGGGTTGCCGCTGTAGTAGATGTAGAGATGCGGCACATTCCCGATCAGGTAATCCGGGAAACACGCGCCGGAGACGGCTTTTTCCTTGCCGGGCAGAAACTCGAGCGTGCCGTGCGTGCCGAGGTGGACGATGACATCGGCGCAGAACACCTCTTCGAGCCAGCGATAAAATGCAACATACTGATGGTGCGGCGGCAGGCGCGTGTCGTGGTACTGCTGAATGCGCTGTTCACCTGTTCCGCGCGCCGGTTGCACGCTGAGGAAGATGTTGCCGTTGCGCACGCCCGGTATCCGCAGTCCTTCCCCCTCGCGCATGATCTGTCCCGGCGCTTCCCCCCAGAACGCCCGGATCGAATCCCACTGCGGGCAGGTGCGCGTCAGCGCGTGATACGTCGCCGATTGAACAATGATGTCGTGATCAGGTCGTTCCACTCGCTTCCACTGTGGCGAGTTGATCTGAGCATCGCTGATGAATCGTTCCTTCAGTTCAGTGGCGCTCCATGGCGTCACGGTGTACCCTTCGTCCGCCAGCCGCTGAAGAATCGCTGCGAGCGAGGCGAAGCTGTCAAGAAACGCGCCACACCCGACGTTTCCCTCCCCCGGCGGGTAATCGTAGGTGATGATTGCAACCCGCTTCTCCGCGTTCGGCTTCCGACGCAACGCCGTCCAGCGCTGCACCCGCCCGATGAGACGCGCCACACGCTCGTCGATCAGGGTCAACTCCTCGAATCCCTGACCGTTCGCCTGCATTGCGCCGATAGGAAACGTTTCGATGCACCCATCGAGTTCCGGCAGAAAGATCGAAATCAGGAACTCGCCCACCTGCGCTCCCTGGTCGTCCGCCTGCCACTCGGCGACGGTGCGCTTCGTCAGCACGAAGGGATGCAGCACGGGAACATCGAGTGTGCGGAGCAACGCCAGCGCCCCTTCAGGGTCTCCGCCCATCGGTCCCTGCCCCAGGCGAAAAGCGAGCAGGTTGATGATCAGGTCAACCTGCGGTCGTCCATCCGGCGCCAGGATCGCCCGCAGGCGCTCCAGATCGTTCCCGACGGCGCGCGACAGCGCAACAGGAACCACGTTGCAGACCGACCGCAACTGATCGATCAACTGCCCGGCGACTGGGAAGAGATCGACGGGATAGGTCGTATTTCTCAGCAAAAGCGCAACGGTTGGGCGAGTGGGATCAGGTGGAAACGCGGCGTGATACTGGCGCAGATCGGCAAAGATCTGGCGCGCCGCCGGATCGAAAATCGCAACTTGATCCAGGGTGCGCGGCGGTTCCGGTTTTGGCAGATCGCCAAATCCCAGATAGTCGCGCGCCAGCAAGCGCAGCATCTGCTCGCAATTCTCCGGGTCGGCGAACTGCCAGTATTTGACCAGCCAGAGATAGTTGCGCATATCGCGCAATTTTCCCACCGGCAGGAGTGAGCCGATCTTCTCCATCATCGCCGTCATGCGCTGGATCGCGTCAAGCGACGGCGGCTCGCCCGACTGGCTCTCTTTCGCCATGCCCGCCATCGAGAACCCGCCCAACCGCGTCAGTGCGCGGGTGGCCATGCTGTCGCCGTTCAGCACGACGATGTGACCCGGAAAACCGGTGAGACGTTGGGTTAGCGCGCTGCTCAGATCTCTGGGAGCGCCCATCAGATCGAGCAGCAGCATATCGGCGCCCTGGATCGACTCCAGGACCGGCGCCCAGTCTGTGGGGCGCAAAGCGTCGCGCCCGATGTAGTGCAGGCGCAGGCGCAGCCGCTCGCGCCACGGCGACTGTTGACCGAGCGCCCGCATCTGGTTCAGACCGACGGTGCTGACGGAGATGATCGTAATGGTACGCATATGTTCCTCGCATGGCGCTGCGGATGGGCGCGCAGAAAATAATCGCGCACCACCGACGAGTCGCCATCTCTGTACACAGTTCCGTTCGCAATCCAGACGACGCGATCACCGAAGGCGCTGGCGCAGCGCCAGTCGTGCGTGACGACGATTAGCGTCAATCCCCACTGCTGCCGTAGTGCGCTGAGCGCCGCCAGCATGCGCTCAACGCCGCCAGCATCCTGACCGACCGACGGTTCATCGAGCAACAGCACATCAGGGCGCATTGCGGTCATCGCCGCCAGCGCCGCCAACCGCTTCTGACCGGCGCTCAGCGCGTGCGGATGACGATCAGCGAGCGGCATCAACCCGAAGCGCGCCATGACCTCTTCCGCAATGGCTGGGCTGGCTGCCTGCACCGCGATCTCAGCGCGCACACTGTCCATGAACAACTGGCTGTTCGGATTTTGAAACACATAGCCGATCCCGTGCAGCAGCGGTTGACGACGATCCAGACCATAGCGCAATCGCCCGCGCTGCGGTTTGAGCAACCCCGCGATGACGCGCAGCAACGTCGTTTTGCCGCACCCGTTTTCGCCAAGAACGACGATCTGTTCGCCGCGATGTATGGTCAGCGTCAGATCATGCAGCACCGGTTCACCGCCATACCCGGCGCTCACAGCGTCCAGTTCAATCGCCACATCCGCCGACCGCTGGTGCGCAGCGGCAGACAGGTTCATGCGGCGGATCAGGCGCTCAACGTAGACCAGCGCCTCGTCGCGCGGCAGGTCGAGCGTCACGCGCCCGTCCTCAATCCAGACCAGGCGCGTGGCATACGGGAGGATGACATCCAGCCGATGCTCGGCGACAATCACCAGCGCACCCTGCGACGCCAGGTCGCGGAGGGTGGCGAGCAACCGGGCGGCGCCAGCCGCGTCGAGGTTGGCGAGCGGCTCATCGAGCAACAGGACGCGCGAACCCATCGCCAGCGCCGCCGCAGCGATCAGGCGTTGCTGTCCGCCGCCGGAGAGGGTCGCCGTCGGCTGCTGCGGATCGAGATTGAGCAGCGCGCAACTGCGGTCGATCCGACGCTGAATGTCGTCAGGGGGTATGCCCAGATTCTCGCACCCGAACGCAATCTCATCTTCTACCCGCAGTGTCACGATCTGCCCCTCGACATCCTGAGCGACCGTCCCGATCAGGCGGGCGATCTGCGCGACCGGTTGACCATTCAGCGGCGTCCCGTCCAGCGTGACCTGCCCGTGCATCTCACCAGCGAGCGCAGCGCTGCCATTGATGCAATTCAGCAGCGTTGATTTACCGACCCCGCTGACACCGGCGAGCACAACGAACTCACCACCATGCAGATCGAGACTCAGACCCTGGAGCGTCCACTCGCTCGCAGTCGCGTAGCGAAAGCGGAGATTGGAAATGGTCAGATGAAGATCCATTGCACGCTCGCAACTCCGATAACCAGGAGTGTCAGCAACGCCGCCACGCCATAGTCGCGCCTGTGGAGCGTCACCGGGCGATACACCGTCGCGCGCGGATCGCCAGTAAAGGCGCGCGTTTCCAGCGCCAGCGCCA
>JAUQOW010000276.1 GCA_030550675.1 Chloroflexota bacterium | reverse complement strand
GGCGCGTTCAAACTGGTCTACACCGGCGAAAGCCTCGATCAGTACGACCAGCGCGGCGCGCTGCGCATCGATGCGCGCAACCTGTGGCGCGAGGTGTCACGCGGCGGCAAGACCCGCATGATCTTGAAGGATGTGTCCCTCTCGATTGCGCCGCGCGAGTTCGTGGCGCTGGTCGGCGGCAGCGGCACCGGCAAGAGCACGCTTCTTAACGCCCTCTCCGGTTTCGTCCAGGCGACCCATGGCAGCGTCCTGGTCAACGGCGACGATTATTATCGCAACTTCGACGCCTACCGATCCGTTCTCGGCTATGTGCCGCAGGACGATATTCTCCATCGCAGTCTGCCGGTTGAACGCGCTTTGGGGTACGCCGCCGAACTGCGCCTGCCTGCCGATACCGCGCCATCCGAGATCCGGCAGCGTATTGATCGCGTGCTGGAAGATGTCGAAATGACGCCGCACCGCGAGAAACCGATCGACAACCTGTCGGGCGGGCAGCGCAAACGAGTCAGTATTGGCGCCGAATTACTGGCGGATCCGTCACTCTTCTTCCTTGACGAACCAACCTCCGGTCTCGATCCCGGGCTCGAAAAGAAGATGATGTACACCCTGCGCCGCCTGGCGGACAGCGGACGGACCATCGTGCTGGTGACCCACGCAACCGCCAATATTAACGTCTGCGATCATGTGGCGTTCATGTCGGATGGTCGGATGGTCTTTTTCGGTCCGCCATCCGAGGCGCTCAACTTCTTTGGCGTGTCGAGCGGCGACTTTGCCGACATCTACACCCGCATCGACGGACTGGCAGACCCGACTGATCCTGAACGCTGGGCGATTGTGCAACGCGACCTTCAGGCGGAGTACGCGGCGTGGCAGCATCACGCGCAGCAGTCGTCGGGCAACGGCAAACCGACGACGCCGACGCTTGCCGAGTTGTGGGAAATGAAGTTCCGCGCCTCGCCGCAGTATGCCACGTATGTGGCCGGGCGACTGGCGGAGGCGCCGGCCGGACCGGTATCGGGCAGCCCCGAAGGGGATGGCGCTGCGAAGCGTCCTGGCGTCTCGTCGCTGCGGCAGTTCGGCATCCTGGTGCGCCGGTATTTTGACCTGACCCTGCAGGATAAGCGTAATCTGGCAATCCTGCTTCTCCAGGCGCCGATCATCGGCTTTCTCCTGATGCTGGTCGCCAAAGCCGATGCGATTGTCGGCGAAAACGCCTTCGCCAACGAAGCCAAGAAGGTGCTCTTTATGCTGGCGACGGTTGGCGTCTGGTTTGGCATTATCAATGCCGCACGCGAAATCACCAAAGAGGCGCCGATCTACAGTCGTGAGCGTCTGGCGAACCTGCGCATTGCGCCGTATGTGCTGTCGAAAGTGGTCGTTCTGCTGCTGTTGGTGATTGTTCAGAGCGCCGTGCTGCTGGCGCTGGTGGGGCTGAAGGTGCAGTTCCCCGCACAGGGGGTCATGCTGCCGATTCAACTGGAACTCTTCATTACCGCCGTGCTGACGTCGCTGGCAGGGCTGGCGATGGGGCTGGCAATTTCAGCATTTGCAGCGACGCCGGATCGGGCGATTTCGCTGGTGCCGCTGGCGCTCATCCCGCAGATCATTTTTGCAGGGGTCATTTTCAGTCTTGGAGATGGCGTCACCGTACAGCGCGTTCTTTCCTGGCTGACGATCAGCCGCTGGGCGATGGATGCCTATGGCACATCGGTCAATATCAACGATCTGCCGCTGCAACCAGGGATGCTGCGCCTGCCCAATCCGCCAGCCGAGTACACTTTCACGCCAACGCACCTGCTCTCGCGCTGGGGAATCCTCTTTGGCTACATGGTCGTCTGCCTGGCGCTGACCGCGTGGCAACTGCATCAGCGCGATCGTCAGAGGTAGAGTGTGATGGTTTCCTGTGCTGCACCGTGCGACAGCCGAGCAGCGAGAGCGGTATGAGATCGGCGCTGGCGGGCGTTCGCTGCACTGGCCCGATCTTGATGAAGACATTTAGGTAGCGAATCTGCTCGCTGGTGCGGATGACCAGTTTACATAAAAAGGCGTAGTGCAGTCCGCTTACCAGGAGCCTCTCCTGCGCTTTTTGAGGAATGCCACGGCAATCAGTGCGATAATCAGCGGCGCCCAGAACAGCCGGCGGCTGAAGAAAAACCCGACGGCGACCGCCAGGGCTGCCGCCGCCACCATTCGGCGCGCGGCGATGTTGCGCAGGACAGTCAGCAACAGTCCGACGACGCCGACAGCGATCATGATGAATACCATGAATCGCGGCAGCATGACCATCGCCACTGCGCCGGTGATCAGCAACAGTGGAATCAGAAGATCGTCGTACCATTCCGTCTGCAGCGGCGCCTGCGGCTGTGGTGCGGGAACCGGAACCGGCGCCGGAGCGGGAGGACGCGCTGGCAGTTGAACCGTTGGTCCGGTGGCGGGCGCCTGTTTGATAACCGGATTGTCGATCGGCGCGCCGCACTCGATGCAGTATTGCGCATCAGCCGGAACGCTGGCGTTACAGCGTCGGCAGACAATAGTTGTATCGGTCATCGCAGTATTCCTTCCAGGCGTGCGACACGCAGATTTACCCTCGTTGACGAGCAGTGCGCCGATTTCCTTCCGGGCGCGCGATATGCGGATGCGTTCTGAAGCCCTGCCTCTTGCTATAATACGCCACCGGATGGAGTAAGGTTGCAGGCGATCTCTTTTGCGGGTTCTCATGACTATCTCGAACAAACGCTTTCGCCAGCAGATCATCGAGGCGGCGCACGCAGGCGAACCGGTTGCGCCGCGCTGTTCGCATGCGCCGCCGCTGGGACAGTGTGGCGGATGTGTGTTTCAGGATCGCGCCTACCCGGCTCAGGTCGCGGCAAAACACGCGGCGCTCCGAAGCCTCTGGAGTGACGATCTGCCAGGCGATCTCCGTGATGCGCTCGATGTCGTCGCGTCGCCGAACCCGTTTGCCTATCGCACGCGCATGGATTTTGTGGCGAGCAAGGAGCGCTTTGGTCTGCGGCGCGGCGGAAGGTTCAACTACATCATTGACCTGCGCGAGTGCCATCTTATCCCGGCGCACGCCTTCGCCGCCGCACGCTTCGTCTATGAGCAGGCGATGGCGCTGGGATTGCCTGACTACAATCTGCGAACCCATGCCGGGTTTCTGCGGTATGTGGTTGTGCGGCGCAGCCCCGATGACGAGCTGCTGCTGGCGCTGGTCACCGCCGCTCCAGAAGAGGAAAAGGTTTACGCCGAAAAGGTGGAGCGCGTGGCGCTGGCGGCGCTTGAACGTCCGGGCGTGCTTGGCGTCCACTGGCTGATCAACGCGACTCGCACCGATGTATCGTTTGGCGAGTCGGTGCGTCTCTGGGGGCGCGCAACATTGCCAATGCGCGTTGGCGCACATACGCTCGAGATTGGTCCCAATACCTTTTTCCAAAACAACGTCTGGTTGCTGATGCCGCTGCTTGATGCTGTACGCAAGGCCGTCACCCATGGCGGGCGCGTAAGCGCAATTGCTGATCTGTACAGCGGTGTTGGTACCATTGCGCTCCACGTCGCTGATTGTGCAGATCGGATTGTCTGCGTCGAGTCGGTCGGCGAGAGTGTGCGCCTGGCGCGTGAAAACGGTGCACGCGCCGGATACGATCATATCGTTGTGGTCGAGTCGGACGTTGCCGATGCGCTTCGCGCACAACCGTCCGGCGCCTTCGATGTGGTTGTCGCCGATCCGCCGCGCACCGGTCTGGGTCCTGACGTCTGCCGCGAATTGCTGCGATTGCGCCCGCGTCGGATCGTGTACGTCTCGTGCAACCCGCTGACGCAACGCGACGACATCCGCGCGCTGCACGCAGGGTACCGCCTGGCGTCGTTGCAGGGTTACGACATGTTCCCGCACACGCCGCATCTTGAGGCGCTGGCGGTGCTTGATGTCAGAGGTTAGGGGTTAGAGTGCGTTCAACGCTTAATGCCCGCCTGTAACCTTCCCACGTTCAACGTTCAACATTCAACGTGCAACGGTTCTGCCTTCCCACCGGCGATGAGCAATGGTTCGCAACTTTGCGGGTCTCCGGCGCGTAGTACCTGATAGGGAAATCAGTTGCCGTTTCCGCGCAGGTGTGCTACCCTACCAGAAAGGCGCTGGTGATGCCTGCCGCGCATGTCACAGGTCTGCATATGACCGATGTTCAGCAGATTCTCTGCCCTAAATGCCACAAGCCGAATCTCCGGCGCGCCCGGTTTTGCCAGCATTGCGGTCACGACGTCATCCTGAACAATGCCGGTCCGCGCTACTACATCACGCGCGTCATTAAAGAAGGCGGGCAGGGCGCAGTCTTTGAGGCGATCGGTGATGACGGTCGCATATATGCAGTCAAGCAGATGCTGGATCGTTTCACCGATCCGCGTGAACGCGACGAGGCGGTTGCGCGTTTCGAGGCGGAGGCGAAGATCCTGGAGCGCTTGCGGCATCCGCGCATCCCTCGCGTCTATGCCGACTTCAAGGATGAGGGGTATCACTACCTGGCCATGGACTTCGTGCGCGGGTCCGACCTGGAGGACATCATCCGGCGTGAACGGTTCATTCCCGAAGAGCGCGCGCTGCAGTGGGCGGATCAGATCTGTGATGTGCTGGAGTATCTCCATAGTCAGAAGCCGCCGATCATCTTCCGCGACATCAAGCCATCGAATATCATGATCGAGCCGGATGGCAATGTCAAATTGATCGATTTCGGTATCGCTAAAGTGCTGCAACCAGCGCAGCGCGGCACGCAGATCGGCACCCCCGGCTACGCGCCGCCGGAGCAGTATCAGGGGATTGCAACCCCTGAGTCGGATATCTTTTCGCTTGGCGCCACCCTGCACCATATGCTCACCGGACGCGACCCGCGCGACGAACCGCCCTTTTCGTTTCCGCCGGTCTACGCGCTGCGCCCGACCGTCTCCAAGCGCACGTCTGATGCGATTATGAAGGCGTTGAAGATGAAGCCGGAGGAGCGCTACCGGAGTGTGGCGGAGTTTCGCCGTGCGCTTTTGCCCGAACCCACGCCTGCGCAGGTCCGCGTTGTTCCGGCAACTCAAGCAATCCCGGCGCCTGCCCAGGTCGCCGCGCCAGCCGAGCCGCAGCCGGTTCCGGCATCAGCCGCTCCTGCCGCGTCCCAACCCGCTGCACCGCCGACCACGCGGGCGCCGCAGAGGATGCCCTCGCCCGCTCCGGCGCCTGCGCAGAAACCGGCAGCGCCTCCAAAAGCGCGCCGAGCCTCAGGGTTCGGCACAGCGCTTTTTGTCCTTGTGGTCGTCGCGCTGCTGGCGGCGACCATTGCGCTGGCATTCCCCGATCTTGCTGCACGCGCCATTCAGAGTATCCCGGCGCTGGCGACGTCGACGCCGCAACGCCTGATTCAAATGCCCTTTACGGTCGAAAACCTTGAAGTAATCGTTCCCCCAGGCGGCGACGTCCGGCAGGCGTTCGTCGTGGCGTATACGCGCGCTGTTCAGGAACGGTTCGGACCGCAAGCGCAGGTTCTGGTCAGTTCGCCGCCGACGTATATTGGCGGCGAGCCGGAGAAAATCTCTGAGGAGGCGAACGGAACCAAGTATCGCGCCTCGATCACCGGGTTTATTCTTGTGCCGGCGACGCCGTAAATTGTTCGCTCGTGATGAAGCGGAGCGCTCACCGTTTGCGTTCGACGACGTTAATGGCGATGGCGGCGACAATCGC
>JAUQOW010000066.1 GCA_030550675.1 Chloroflexota bacterium | reverse complement strand
GTCCCGCGGCTACTGATCTTCGACAACTGCGAGGACGAGGAGATCGTCCGTCGCTTTCGTCCGCCGACCGGCGGATGCCGGGTGATTATTACGACCCGGCGCGCTGGCTGGAGCGCCGCGCTCGGAGTCGATGCGCAGCGCCTGGACGTATTGCACCCGGAGGATGCGCGCGCGTTGCTCCTCAGGTATCGCCCCGACCTGGCGCGCGATGCCGCTATGGTCGCCGCGCTCGACGCCATCGCCGCAGAACTCGGCGGATTGCCGCTGGCGCTCCACCTGGCAGGCAGCTACCTGGAAACGTACCGCGACGACCCTGACCTGGGCGATCCAGCCGCATTTCTGGACGAGGTGCGCGCGATGGACGTGCTGAGTCACGACGCGATGCGCGGCATCGATACGTCGGCCACCCCGACAGATCATGAACGCCATGTCGCCAATACCTTTCTGGTCAGCTACCGTCGCCTGACGCCTGACGCGAGTCCAGCCGATGCGCACGCCGTGGCGCTGCTGGCGCGCGCGGCGCGCCTGGCGCCTGGCGAAGCGATCCCGCGCGACCTGCTGCTGGCGACGCTGCGACTGCCGGAGGACGACCGGTCTGCGCGGCGCGAGGCGGCGCGCGGGTTGAACCGGTTGCTTGATCTGGGCTTGCTCGCACGGCTGGAGGCGGACACGCTACGCATCCACCGATTGCTGAGCGCCTTTGCGCGCCAGGCGGCGCCGGACGACAGCGCGCAGGCAGCCGTTGAGGAAGCAGTGATTGCCGCCGCCGCAGCAGCGAATGAGAGCGGCGTCCCGGCGCAGATGGCGCCGCTGCTACCGCACCTGCGCTTGCTGGCGGAAGCGGCGCGCACGCGCGATGACGAACGGGCGGCGAGCCTGCTCGGCAATTATGGCTTCTATCTGTCCATGGTCGGCGACTACGCGGCGTCGCGCCCGCTCTTCGAGCGCGCCCTAGCGATCCGCGAGCAGGTTCTTGGCGCAGAGCATCCCGACACTGCGACGAACCTGAACAACCTGGCCGAGGTGCTGCGTGCCCAGGGGGAGTACGCCGCAGCGCAGCCGCTGCTCGAACGCGCGCTGGCGATCTGCGAGCAGGCGCTGGGACCGGCATACCCACTCACTGCGATGAGCCTGAACAATCTGGCTGTGCTCCTGGCGTATCAGCAGAGGTTCGATCAGGCGATCCCGCTTATCGAAAGGGCATTGGCGATCCGCGAGCAGGTTCTTGGCGCGCAGCACCCGGATACCGTGCAGACGCGCAAGAGTCTGGCGAATATGCGCGCCGCAGCGCGGGAGCCGCCAGACGCTGCGGGCTAGCGAGGATATAGGGACGCTGCGGGCTGAAGCCCTCGCTGAGATCATAAAAGCCCCTCTGGGGCTTCTACGTCCTGGGCGAGGGCTTGTGGTCTTTGAGAAATTAATCCGGTATCGCCAAGTCTAGCCCGCGCAGGCGGGCTTCGCACCCGGAGCCCGCGGCTTCAGCCGCCGGGCAGGTAGGCGGATAGCGGAATATTTAATCAAACTCCATTAGCCCGCAGCTCAACGAACGCGCCGGCTCGGCAGCACAGGTTTACCGGATGTGCATTTCTTGATCCTCGTCAGCCCGGAGCAATACGAGTTTCACGCCAGAACACGGCTGCACCCGCTCAATTCCTGCCCCGCGTCTCTTGCCCCTCACCTCTCACCTCTCGCCTCTTGTCTCTCATTCCTCACACAAAGGCACAAAGGCGCAGAGACGCCCAAAACTCCCTGCCACTCATCACTCATCACTCGTCACTCGTCATTCATCACTGACCCTACGCAAAGGCGCATGCGAGAGGCTGCCCGGCATCCAGGGCAGAGGGCGTTCTGAAGTATACTGTCAAACGCCGGGCGTGTGGAGACTCGTCTCGCCAACCCTGTCTCCTGGCAGTCTGGCGGAGAACAAATGTCCCGTTATGCGTACTGATGGAGAAAGGAGGTCGGTCGTGATTCGCCTTACCCAACGCCTGATCAATCACGGAGTATTCGGGCTGATTTTTGCAATCTCGATGCTGGCGCTGCTTTTGACGCTCTTCCCCACGCCACGGTGGTCATCGTTTTTTCCGACCGCAGTGAGCGCGATGGTGACAGGCGCGCTGTGGCTGGCATACTGGCGCGGCTATGAGTGGTCGCGATATGCGCTTG
Organism: Chloroflexota bacterium; assembly: GCA_030550675.1. Classification (GTDB taxonomy): domain Bacteria; phylum Chloroflexota; class Chloroflexia; order Chloroflexales; family Roseiflexaceae; genus Roseiflexus. The sequence continues at coordinate 19,631 of JAUQOW010000066.1, read as the reverse complement.
TCGCGCTCCTTGGATTGGTGGTTGTGTTCAGTATCAATACCGTGTATGTCCGACCATACTTCAACCATCTCGTCTACACGATCCCGGCGCTGGCGCTGGTGCTGACCGGTCCGGTCTGGGTGCTTGGCAGCGCACTGGTGATGCTGGCAGCGTTTGCCTACCGCGCGGGTGGCGGTCCCTATGTTGATCCCCTGGAACTCACGACCTTCTGCATTATTATTGGCGGAATGGTCTTTAGCCGCCTGGCGGTCGATAGCGCGCAGCGCCTTGAAGCGGCAATGCGTGAGGCGGAGGAGGCGCGGAGGCGCGCTGAGCAGCGCGAACGCGACCTGTCGGCGCAGGCGGAGGAACTGGCGCAGCGCAACGCCGAGCAGCAGCATCTGCTGGAACTGGTGAGCGCGCTGGAGACGCCAACAATTGCACTGGCGGAGGGGGTGCTGCTGGCGCCGATCGTCGGCGCGCTCGACACCCGCCGCGCGCAGGCGCTCACCACGCGCCTGCTCAACGATGCCAGCGCCCGCCGCGCGCGACACGTCATCCTCGACATCAGCGGCGTCACGTCGGTCGATACCCAGGTGGCGCAGGCGCTCGTCCAGACGGCGCGATCCCTGAGTCTGCTCGGCTGCCAGGTGACGCTCACCGGCGTCTCGGCGACTGTGGCGATGACGCTGACCCATCTGGAAGTGGCGCTGGATGGCATCCATACGGTGCGTTCGCCGCAGGAGGCGTTGATGAGTCGCTAGCGGTTCCCCGCTCTTCTCACCCTTGCCGCTGCCGCCGCTTTCTGTTACACTTACCACTGCAAGCCCCGACGACGTCGTCTCTTTCCGTCGAGATACGCCGGCGGCTCGGTTGTTGACCGGCTTAGTCGTAGATGCGCGAGGTGTAGCGTGAGCGGGACACGTCTTCCGCCAAACCCGTGGCTGGCAGACCACGTGATTTTTTTTACGTCCCGCTGGATAGTGTGGGGAGCGACGCTTCTCTGGTTGCTGGCGCAGGGATTGTTTGACGCGACGCAACTGTGGGCATTGCTCGCGGCGCTGCTGGTGAATGTGATCGCCACCCGGTTTGCGCAGCCGTACCTGCGCATCGTTCGGCGCAACCCGGCGATTCTGATGATCGACATCGTCTATGGCGTTGCGCTGGTCCTGTTCAGCGGCGGGTGGGATAGCGCCTTCCTGCTGTGCGCGATCAGTTCCCTCGTGCTGCCGGCGCTGATGTATGGCTGGCGCGGCGGCGTCATGGCGGGTCTGACGTTTGTATCGGTTGATCTCGCAGCGCTGTGGGCAGCCGGCGCGCCCCCCGCTGATCGCATTCTTGCTGGCGAAGTCTCCGGCATGACGCTGGCGCTGACTATGATCGTGCCGCCGCTGTTTGGCGCGCTAGTGCACCCCGTGGTGGAGATGGCGCGCGATTACGTCGAACATCGACGCACGCCGTCGCGCCGTCCCCCCGAACGACCGGACGTGCGTCCGCGTCGCTCATCGTCGCCTGACACGCCTTCTGTACCGTGGGAGGGCGGCGGGAGTCGTTCGATCATCCGTGATGCCAGCGAACCGTCGCCGGTGGCGCAGGCGACGCGCATCCGCACTGCAGAACACGGCGCCGATGAGTTGCGTCGCCTGCTGTTTGCTCCGCTGGCGACCACCGATGTTGAGTTAGGCGCAGCGATCGATATTCTGGCATCGCGGTTCAGCCAACATACCGGCATTGCCGTGCGCGTCACGCAGTTGGGGCGCGCGCGACAGGTGCGCTACTCCCAACGCCAGTTGCTGGTGCGTCTGGCGCAGGAAGCGTTGCTCAACGTGCAGCAACACGCGCATGCCTCGTCGGTCAGCGTGACGCTGCGGTACGATTCGTCGTCGGTCGTCTTGATGATCCAGGACGATGGCATTGGCTTGCTCGACGGAACGTATGATCGCCCCGGATGGCGCACGCTGCGCACGATGCAGTATCGCCTTGCTGAACACGACGGTCGTCTCGATGTGTTTGAACTGGATGGAGGCGGCGTCACGGTGCGTGCGTCGTTACCGCTCGATTGACGGTGCGTTCGGCTCTGCGTTTTATCACTCTGGGCGCTGCGGCGGCATTGCTGATCTACGGTTTGCTGCAGCCCATTGATCAAGAGAGTCGCTGGCTGGCGGCGCTGTGGATCGCGCTGCCGTTGCTGTATGTCGCAGCGCGCCTGTCGTTGCCGCCTGTCTCGACGAGTCTTGCCCGGAATATTCAGCATCTGGCGCTGGCGATCGCCGTCGGCTTTGTCGGGCTTGCCCTCCAACTCTTCCGTCAACAGTTCGTGTATGCGGATGCCATTGCCAACACGGTGTTTGTTGATCCGCAAACCGGTCAGACGACCAGCAATGTGCGCAAGGTGATCGCGGCACTGAAAGTCCGGCGCGGACCTATCCTTGATCGCAATGGAACCGCGATTGTGACAACCGAGGTCGTTGAGGGCGATTATGCCGTGCGGCGCTATCCGCTTGCCGAAACGTATGATCCCGCAGCATTCGGCAATATTGTCGGCTTTTTCAGCAGTCGTTTCGGTCAGTCGGGCATCGAAGCGACGTACAACGACTACCTCTCTGGTGAACGTGACTCCTGGCGGCGTCTTCAGGATACGTTGCTCGACCGACCGCGCATGGGCGATACAGTGCGCCTGACACTCGATGCGCGCTTGCAGGCTGCGGCGCACGCAGCGCTTGGCGAGCGCATCGGCTCTATTGTGGTGCTCGACCCGCGCACCGGCGCGGTGCTGGCGATGGTCTCGCGTCCCAGTTTCGATCCGCGCGGTCTGGCGTTCAACCCGGCGGCGCCTGATCGTCAGGCTGAAAACCGGCGGATTGATGAGTACTGGCGCGCAATCAATGCAGAGGGCGCCGGTCGTCCGCTGCTCAACCGGCCCACGCAGGAATGGTATGCGCCTGGCTCGACCTTCAAAACAGTCACTGCTGTTGCGACGCTGCTCTATCCTGAGCAGGGGCGTCCCGATGACATCGATTGCCCTGATCAGCGCCCGACCGAGCCTGGCGCGCCGCCGGTGGTCAATGCAGTGCGCACTGGACTGGAAGGGATCATCCGTTCGACGCCGTTCCCCGCCGAGCCGAACCTCGAACGGGTCTATGCCTTCTCGTGCAATACAGCGTTCGCCGAATACGCGATGCGGCTCGGTCCCGATCTGCTTGCTGAAACTGCACGCCGCTTCGATATCTATCGCCCGCAGGACGCCCCCAAAGTCTATGGCGGCTTCACCGATCTCCCAACGCTGCCGAGCCTGCTGTACGTCGACCCCGGTTTTCTCAACCGTCGTGCGGCGCTCGCCGATACGGGGTTCGGTCAGGGGCAGTTGCAGATCACGCCGTTGCAGATGGCAATGGTTGCCGCAACCATCGCAAATGATGGTATGATGATGCGACCGTTTCTGGTCGCGGAGATCATTCGCCCTGATGGGACAACGGTCGTGCGCAACGGTCCGCGTCCAATCCGACGAGTCATGCCGGTCGACGTCGCTGCGCGTATGCGCTCGAATATGCGCGCTGCTGTCGCCTATGGCTTCGGCAAGGCGGCTGACGCGGTTCCCGGCGTGGAAGTTGGCGGTAAATCCGGTACGGCGGAATATTCGTGTCCAACGACAAACAATCCTCAACAATTGTGCGCCCATGCCTGGTTTATTGCCATAGCGCCCGTGAGTCAACCGCGTTTCGCTGTGGCGGTCATGATTGAAAACGGCGGCGAAGGTTCACGACTCGGCGCAGAAGTGGCAGGTCGGGTCTTGCGGTCCGCCTTCGAGATTGTGAGGTAGGTCCGCAACGCGCCGGTGTTCGTTGCAAAGGGCGTGACAGGTAAGAGTGTGCGGATGGTTCTCAGAAATGTCCTGCTTCAACTGAGCGCTTTTGTCGGCGTGGCGACGCTGACTGGCTGCGGGTCGTCTCTGCCGCTGGCGGCAACGGCGTTGCCTGTGGCGACGGACACGCCATCCGCCTGGGTTTCTGTGATGGCGACGCCGGACGCGCCGACCCTTCCCCCGACGACCGCAGCGCCGCTGCCCTCGCCGATCCCGACCCCGACGCCGTTGCCGACCCGCGTTCCGACGCCGGATGTCCTCACGCTTGATGAGCGTCTCCAGATCTTCGAGGAAGTCTGGCGCATCGTGCATGAAAAATATCTCTATACCGATTTTGGCGGCGTCGATTGGGAAGGGCTGTATCCTGAGTATCGCGCGCGGGTTCTGCGGGCGCAATCGCGCGACGAGTTCTACGCGGCGATGATCGATATGGTTGCTCAGTTGAATGATAACCACTCGCGCTTCGTGCCGCCAGCCGCCGTTGAAGCGGAAGACGCAATCGCCAGCGGACAGGAGATCCGCGTTGGCATCGGCGTCATTGTTCAGCCGAAGCCGGACGGCGGATTCGTTCAGCAGGTCTTCCCGGAAAGTCCCGCAGCGCGCGCTGGCATTCGTCCGCGCGATCGGATTGTGGCGGTGAATGGGCGCCCCTACGCGCCATCCGATGGCGACCTCCAGGGCGAGATCGGCACATCGGTGCGCCTGACGATTGCGCGACCTGGCGCAAAACTGCGCGACGTGCTGCTGACCCGCCAGGAGGTGCGCGCCAGCATTCTGCCGTACCACCGCCGCTTCCCCGGCGATATCGGCTATATTTCCGTGCCGACGCTCTGGGTCCACGATATGGGGGAGCAGGTGAGCGGCGCCCTCACCGACCTGGTGGCAAGCGGTCCGCTGCGCGGTCTGATTATTGATCTGCGCTCGAATCGCGGCGGATGGGGCGAGGTTTTGTCGGGGGTGTTGAGCCATTTCGTGCGCGGGCAGGTCGGCGTTTTCTTCGGGCGCGACCATGTCCGTCCGCTGGTCGTCAATCCGCCTGCCGGACCGGATATGCGCAACCTTAGCGCTGGTCTGGTCGTGCTGGTCGACGAGGAAACGGCATCCTACGCCGAGGTGTTGGCGGCGGTGTTGCAGGCGGAAGCGGGCGCTATCGTGGTTGGAGCGCCTTCGGCGGGGAATACGGAAACGATCTACGCTCACGCGCTGCGCGATGGGTCGCGCCTCTGGCTGGCGCAGGAAGGTTTTCGTTTGCGCAACGGGTCGGACCTTGAAGGGCGCGGCGTTGTTCCCGATGTGCTGCTCGAAGTTGACTGGACGCGCTACAGCGAAGATGATGATCCCCAACTGCTCGAAGCGCTGCGGCTGCTTGGCGGAGGACCAAAGTGACGCGACGCACGGCGACCATTGAACGACAGACGGGCGAAACCAGCGTGGCGCTGACGCTGAATGTCGATGGCGCTGGCAGCGCCGAGATTGCAACCGGCATCGGGTTCCTCGACCACATGCTGCACCTGTTTGCGCGCCACGGTCTGTTCGATCTGACGGTGCGCGCCACTGGCGATCTCCATGTCGATGAGCATCACACGGCGGAGGATGTCTGCATCTGTCTGGGACAGGCGTTTGATCGGGCGCTTGGCGAGCGGCGCGGGCTGGTGCGCACAGCGCACGCCTATGTGCCGATGGATGAGGCGCTCGGATTTGTCGCCGTCGATCTGAGCGGACGACCGTACTGCGTGGTTGATGCCGCGTTTGTGACGCCGCGCGTCGGACAGCTTGGCACAGATCTGATTGCTCATCTCTTTGAGAGCATTGCGGTGCATGGGCGTATGAACCTGCACGCGCGCATCCTGTACGGTCATAACGACCATCACAAGGTCGAGGCGTTGTTCAAGGCGCTTGGTCGCGCGCTCGACGCAGCGACGCGCGTCGATGAGCGGCTTGGCGGCGCCATTCCCAGCACGAAAGGTGTTCTATGAAACTCGATGCAACGCTGGTGGTTGATGCGCGTCGCCTTAGCGACGCGGGCAAAATTGCGCGCGCCGCCGAAGCCGTGGGGTTCGCCGCACTCTGGACGCCGGAAACCCAGCACAACCCCTTTTTTCCGCTGGTTCTGGCAGCCGACCATACCGCCGAGATTCAGTTGGGAACAGCGGTGGCTATCGCGTTTGCGCGCAGCCCGATGGTGACAGCGCAGATTGCCTGGGATCTTCAGGCATTCTCAGGAGGGCGCTTCATCCTGGGGCTGGGGACGCAGGTGAAGGCGCATATTGAACGGCGCTTCGGCATGACCTGGGATCCGCCGGTTCCCAAGCTGCGCGACTACATCCAGGCGTTGCGCGCGATCTGGCAGGCGTTTCAGACCGGCGGCAAACTGGATTATCGCGGTCAGTTCTACAACCACACCCTCATGTCGCCGTTTTTCAACCCCGGTCCCATCGCCGATCCGTACATTCCCATCTATATCGCCGGGGTCAATGAAGGGCTGGCGCGGCTGGCGGGGGAGGTGTGCGACGGGTTCCACGTCCATCCGTTCCACAGCGTCAAGTATATCAACGAGATCGTCCGACCGCAGGTGGCGGCTGGCGCGGCGAAGGCAGGACGCGATCCGTCGCAGGTGAGCCTGACGAGCAGCGTGTTTCTCATTACTGGTCCCGACGAGGCGAGCATGGAAAATGCTCGCGCGTTTGTGCGCGAACAGATTGCGTTCTACGCCTCGACGCCAACCTACCGTGTCGTGCTGGCGTGCCACGGCTGGGAAGACGTTGGCGAGCAGTTGTCGCGCCTGGCAGCAGCGCGGCGCTGGTCCGAGATGGGGGCGCTTATCACCGATGAGATGCTCGACGTGTTCGCTGTCACTGCGCCGCTCGACCGGATTGGCAAGGCGCTGCGCGAGCGGTATCATGGCGTTCTCGATCGGGTCGGCAGTTACCTGCCGTACACGCCGGGTCCGCTCGACGATGTGTGGCGGCAGGCGGCGCGCGATGTGAGCGGCGATGCGTAACCTCTGGAGGCGTTATGATGTCGTTGCCAATTGAGATGCCGATTGAAAAGATTGAAGCGTTCTGCCGCAAGTGGAAGGTACAGCGCCTGTGGCTCTTCGGCTCAGTTCTGCGAGAAGACTTCAGTCCCGAAAGCGATGTGGATGTGATGGTCGAGTTCATGCCCGAAGCCGCGTGGAACCTGCTTGATCTGGTCGAGGCAGAACAGGAATTGAGCGAAATAGTAGGACGTCAGGGAGACCTGGTCGAACGGCGGTGCGTGGCACAAAGTGACAACTGGATTCGACGCCGTCACGTTCTCGAACATGCGAATCTGTTCTATGTGGCGTGATGAGGCAACCCTGCTTGATATTGCGCAGGCGGCTCGCAGGGTTATTGCCTTCGTTGAAGGTGTGGATGAAGCGACATTTATGTATTGCCAACGCCGAAAAGCACTGGGCTGTTGTCGCGCAACTGCTTAGGTTGTCGGAGTGCTGCTGGCAGGCGTCGGACTGGCGCTGATGGTCCGGCGGACGAAGGAAGAGCATTGACGTTGCGCCATTGTAAGTCGCGCTGCGGACGTGTTATACTACGTCAATCGATACGCGAGCGACAGTCTTGGCAGTGCAAAAAAGCTCAAGGCAGGGGAGTGAGTTGTTATGCAGCCCATGCTTTCTCAGAACACCCAGGCAGAGGCTTCGGCGCCGCCGCTCCCGCCTCGTCCGCGCAGCATCGAGGCGACCGGGCTGACGCTCTCGTTTATCGCCGATCAGATTCTGCGCGCCCTTTATGTGGTTGGCGAGATGACCGGTTTGCAGTTGGTGGAATTGTTGTGCCTGCCCTGGGAGAACGTTCTTGATCGGGCGATGACCTACCTGCGAAATGAGCAGATGGCTGAAGTGAAAGGGAGCACCGGTCTGGGGGAAAAAGCGTATCGTTATCAGGCGACGTCCAAAGGCATGGCGCGCGCCAAAGAGATCGGGGAGCGAACGCAGTATCTGGGACCGGCGCCGGTCAATTTGAGCGATTACCGTGAGATCATGCGTCGGCAGACCACCCAGAATCTGGTGGTGACCGAAGCCGCCATTCGTGAAGCGTTCAGCCATCTGGTGCTCAACGACTCAGTCCTGCTTCAACTGGGACCTGCGATTAACTCCGGTCGCTCGATCTTTCTGTTTGGTCATGCCGGAAATGGCAAGACGTCGATTGCTGAGGCGACCGCGCGACTGCTGTCGGACTCGATTGCGGTTCCATACGCCATTATTGTCGATGGACAGATCATCCGCGTGTTTGATCCGATCCACCACGAGCGCCGCCCGTTGCCGGAAGGTCAGGCGTATATGTACGATCAGCGCTGGGTGCTTTCCAAGCGCCCGGTGGTCATTGCTGGCGGCGAACTGAATATGGGATCGCTCGACCTGGAGTACGACGAGCACAGCAAGTATTACGAAGCGCCGCTGCAACTGAAAGCCAACGGCGGACTGTTCCTGATCGACGATTTTGGGCGGCAGCAAATGCGCCCGCGCGACCTGCTCAACCGCTGGATCGTGCCGCTTGAGAAGCGGGTTGACTATCTGACCCTGCACACCGGCAAGAAGATCGAGGTGCCGTTCGATCAGTTGATTATTTTCTCGACCAATATCGAACCGAAGCAACTGGTCGATGAAGCTTTCCTGCGGCGTATCCGCTATAAAATCGAGATCGTCAATCCCACGCCAGCCGAGTACCGTGAAATTATGCGGCGTGTCTGCAAGGCGAAGAACGTACCGTATAGCGACGACGGGCTGCGCTATCTGCTTGAGGTGGAGTACCCGCGTCGCAAACTGGAACTGCGCGCTGTGCACCCGCGCGATCTGATCGACCAGGTGATCGACTACGCTCGCTTTCTCGGAGTGCCGCCGACCATGTCACGGGAGTTGCTGGCGGCAGCGTGCAAGTCATACTTCGTCGAGATGTGACCCGTCATCGACGCCATGCTCACGCCTGAGACTCTGATCGCTGCATATTGCCAGGGCATATTCCCGATGGCGGACGATCATGGCGTTATTCACTGGTACGATCCGCACCCGCGCGCGATTTTGCCGCTTGAGACGTTTCATGTGCCGCGCCGTCTGGCGCGAACAGTGCGCAAAGGCATCTTTGCGATCCGCACCGACACTGCCTTCACCGAAGTCATGCGTGCATGCGCCGAGCCTGCGCCGGGGCGCGAAACCACCTGGATTTCGGAAGAGATGATTGAAGCATACACCGCGCTGCACCGGATGGGGTTTGCGCACAGCGTGGAAGCCTGGCGCGATGGACGACTGGTGGGAGGGTTGTACGGCGTGGCGATCCGGGGGCTGTTTGCGGGCGAAAGCATGTTCAGCTGCGAGCGCGACGCCAGCAAAGTTGCGCTGGTGCATCTCGTCGAGCGCCTGCGGCGCGGCGGGTATGTCCTGCTCGACTCACAATTCCTCGGATCGCCGCATCTGCTGCAATTCGGACTGATCGAGATTCCGCGATGGGAATACAAGCGGCGGCTGGCGCAGGCGCTTCAGGTGAATGCGTCGTGGGACGTTCCGGAATGATGAGCGTCACTCACGCGGGCGCGCGCCGAGCGTCATCGTAATTTGCTCCTGGCGATCGCCGCGCTGCACGGTCATAACCACGGTGTCGCCGACAGACGTTTCGAGTTCGAGATAACTGACGAGTTCGTCGCTGTCGCGCACCGGTTGTCCGTTGATGGCGATGATAATGTCGCCGCCAACGGGTAACTCGCGTCCGCCAATTGAGACCGTCCGTGCGCCGCCGCGCAGTCCGGCGCGCGCGGCAGGGCTGTCGGGCACGACTTCGGTGATAAGCACCCCCTGGCGCGCTGGCAGACCCAGACTTTCCGCCAGCAGCGGATCGACGTCACGCATCCCGATGCCCATCCACGGATGATCATAGCGTCCGTCGCGGATAAGCGCCGGGACCACACGGCTGACCGCGTTGGAGGGCACCGCATACCCAACGCCCTCAAATGCGCCGGAACCGCTGCTGATAGCGGTATTGACGCCAATCACTTCGCCGTAGATGTTGAGCAGCGGACCGCCTGAATTGCCAGGATTGATCGCCGCGTCGGTCTGGATGATGTTGGGAATGCGGAAGCGACCGCCGCTGCTGCTCGCCGGACCGCTGAGGCTGCGCCCGATGCCGCTGACGACGCCGACAGTCAGGGTGTTGCGCAGCCCGAAGGGATTGCCGATGGCGATCGCGCGCTGACCGACTTCGACGGTGCGTGAGTCGGCGAGGGGGAGCGGCGCCACGCCAGGCGGCAGTTCGTCCACCTTCAGCACTGCCAGATCGCTTCCTGGATCGCCGCCGATCAAGCGCGCCATGAGCACTGTGCCATCGGAGAAGCGCACCTGAAACTTTGAGCCGTTTTCAATCACGTGGTTGTTCGTAACGATATGCCCCTGATCGTCGAACAGGAAGCCGGAACCCTGACTGGACGGTATGGTGAAGCGGGCGCCGCCGACCGGCGGATGATCGACGACCACTTCGATGCTGACGACCGACGGATTCACCCGCCGATAGAGCGCAATCAGCGCCGCCTGTTCCGCTTCGAGCGGATTGGTTAATTCTGGCGGAAGCGTGGGCACCGGCGCCTGCGTGGGCAATGGCGCAGGAGTTGTGGTCGGCGCTGAGGGAGTGACAGGCGCGCGAGTCGCCTCCGCCTGAATCGCAGCCGTGGGTGCGGCGGTCTGTTCCGTCACAACCGGACGCGGCAGATCGACTGACGGCATGGCGCAGCCAGCGATGAATGCGAGCATTGTCAACAGAGCGGCGCGTATCGGAGAAATGCGCATAAGTTCTATCTCCCTACGGCGAGCGCGCAAGCGCCGCGCGCAGCGCCGGTTCTAACGTCGGATAGGCGAACTGATACCCGAGCGCCAGCGCTTTTGCCGGTATGGCGCGCTGACGTTCGATGAGCAGGGCGGGCGCCATTTCACCGAGGAGCAGGCGAAGCACGAAGCCGGGCAACGGCAGCCAGGATGGTCGCCCCAGCACGCGCCCCAGGGTTGCGCTGAAATCACGGTTGCGCTGCGGCTCCGGCGCAACGCCGTTGAACGGACCGCTGGCGCGCTCATCATCGATGAAGCGCATAATCAGCCCTACTTCATCGTCCAGGTGAATCCACGACCACCATTGCGTTCCAGGCAGGATGGGACCGCCGACGAACAGTTGAAACGGCAGGAGCAATCGCGCCAGCGCGCCCTCGTGACGGTCGAGCACAATTCCGGTGCGGATCATCACCGTGCGAACGCCGAGGTCTGCGGCGCGGCACGCTTCGCCCTCCCATGCCACGCACACCTGCGCCAGAAAGTTGCGCCCCGGCGGAAAGCTTTCGTCGACCGGCTCATCGCCCCGCGGACCGTAGTAATCGATGCCGGAAGCGCACACGAACACCGAAGGGCGGCGGGAAGCGCGCGCCATCGCCTCGACCAGCGTGCGCGTGCTGCGGGTGCGGCTTTCGAGAATCTCGCGTTTGTAGGCAGGCGTCCAGCGTCGACCGGCGATTGATGCGCCTGCCAGATGGACGACGGCATCCGCAGTTGCCAGCACAGACTCCCATGCGCCGCCAGTTGCGGCGTCCCACGCGACATACTGCGCAGCGCCGGGCAGCACAGCGCGAGCTGCGTCCGGTCGGCGGGTGAAGACCGTCACACGGTCGCCCCGCGCCATCAGGCGACGGCAGAGCGCCTTGCCGATCAAGCCGGTGGCGCCGGTGACAATAATGTGCCTTGATGTCGTCATAAGTCTGTTCCAGCACCCTGTCAGCGATCATCCGACAGGAGTATTATAGCCGCCAGGAGCATAGCGTGCCCAGACAGCATGTGTTGGCGGAGTAAGCAGGCGCAGGCACGTTTGTCGGGCGAATAAGCGAATGACTCTGTCGCGCCGGGACGCTGCGGGCTGATGAAGATCAGGAAATAAATCCGGTCCACGTGGGCGGCCGGGCCGCGCGTTCTCTAATCCATAATAACAACTCGATGTTGGACAATCTTGTGATCGGCGCTGGCTGAGCCTGTCGAAGCCAGCGCCAACCGCCCCACAGGAGCAAGCGTGATTGTGCAGATTGAGGTTGATCTTCCTATAAGCTACGGGCTAAAGCTAAAGCCCTCACTCAGAACATTGAAGCCCCTTCGGGGCTTGCACGATTTCCGCCAGAGCTTCAGCCCACAGCGTTCGGGCAGTGCCAAACTATTTTCTCAATCTTCATAAGCCCTGCCTGGGATCGTGAAAGTCCCTCCGCAGCGCAGAAACCGTATGACCTGGCGGTGCAGGTTTCCCGGACATATCCGTCAACGCTCGTCAGCGACTCTCCTTGATCAGGCGATTTAATTTCCGGTAGGTGCGCCAGAGGATTGCGATCTTGCCGGTCAGCGGAACGTAGGCGCGCTTCTGGAACACATCATAATCATTGGCGACGATGCGCGGCAGAATGCCGCGATAAATCTCCGCCGCCGCAGCGATGGCCATCTGGCCATCGGGATCGAGCAATGCGATGCCGGGCCAGGACTCATCGTACAGGGCATGAGCGCGTTCCATTTCAAAGCGCATCAATGCGCGGAACCGATCATCGAGCCGACCCTGCAGAATATCATCATCGGTCAAACCGAAGCGCCGCAGGTCTTCCTGAGGAAGGTAGATCCGGCCGCGTCGCGCATCTTCTCCGACATCGCGCAGAATATTCGTCAACTGCAGCGCCACGCCCAATTTCACGGCATATGGCGCTGCGCCATCACGATACCCGATAATGTGCATTGACAGCAGCCCGACTACCGAAGCGACGCGGTAGCAGTAGAGCCAGAGGTCATCGAACGTCTCGTACCGATGGACCGTGAGATCCATCGCAATTCCTGCCAGCAACTCATCGACAAGAAAACGCGGGATCGCATAGCGTCGCACCGTATCATCCCATGCCAGCAGAACAGGGTGATCAGCTGGGGGGTACGGGGCGTGCACGCGGGCGACCCAGTTGGCAAGCGCCCGCGCCGGGTCGTCCGTTGCGCGATCAACAGTATCGTCGCTGGTGCGGCAGAACGCATACAGCGCGCGCACCGCAAGGCGTTTTTCGCGCGGCAGGAATTGCGAACTCAAATAGAAACTGCGCGAATTGATGCGCGTGATCTCGACGCAATGCCGGTATGCGGCATCGAGCGTGAGCGACGGCAGCGCGCCGATTGGGTGCATCTCATACCCGATAACATCGGGTTCAGCCAGGTGACGCAGGCTGGCGAGCAGGGCCGCAGCATCGCGGATCGGCGCTTCACGCTCGCCGAAAGCTCGAACCGATATGCTGGCGGAATGCTGGAGCGATGCCATGACCCCTCTTCTGAAACTATCACTTCTATCGCTAATGATCGACGGCGTAGTTACAGAAACAACGCGCTAACCGCCGCTTTTGACAGCAATAGGCCACCCCGGCGCTGCGCTCCCGGCACAGAGCTCTGCGGCATACCTCGCCGTCGAGCCAGGCACGCGCGCAAAGATTCGGGGCGCGCTGGCTGATGGTGCATGCTAATGGCGTCTTCAGAGCGACATTATAGCGCCATTTGCGCAGGTCGCTATCATCAACGGCTCTACAAAACGTTACGAGCGTTGAGGAGGGATGGATGCACCGTTGCCTGACATGATTGCACTGACTGTTTGCACCAGTTCACGCGCATCGCGGCCAAGGAAGGCGCCGGGAATAGCGGCGCACAGTTCGGGGTTGACGTTGAAAATGCGCCCGCCGTATCCGAAATGAACGTGAGGGAACTCCTGCTGGACGGCTCGCGCCACTTCCAGCAAGTTCATCGCTGTTTCGAGCGTCGAAGCCGACAGACAGACCAGCTTCGGCTTGACCTTCCGAATGGTTTCGAGCAGGTCAGCAAGCGGCACCTGCGCTCCCAGATAGACGACGTGCCAGCCACGCCGCACCAGGAAGAGGCTGGCGAACATGACGCCCAGGTCGTGCAATTCCTGGGGCGCGCATCCAACCACGATCGTGTCGCGCTGCACCTGGTTCTCGAACACATTGAGCAGGCTTGCCAGTTTGCGCCGCACAAATTCCGTCGCAAAATGCTCGGCTGCGACGTTGATCTCGCCGCGGTGCCAGCGTTCGCCGACTTCGACCATCGTCGGCTGGATCAGTTCAAGCAGCACCTGCTCAAACGGGTACATTGCAAATGCTTCCGACACCAGGCGCTCGGCGTTCTGCGCATCGAACGTCGTCAGTGCGACCACGAGTTCGTCGACCATGCGATCTATTGAGCGGGTCGCATCAGGCTCGATGTGGGGCGGCGCCTGATCGGTTACGCTTGTCAGCAGCATAATCGCGTGGCTGATGTTGACCCCTTCCGCCGTGCGGTCGCGCAGCCAGCGAATAATGGCAATGTCGCGCTCGGAGTAGAGGCGATGACCGCCAGGCGTGCGCTGTGGGCACGGGATGCCGTAGCGGCGCTCCCAGGCGCGAAAGGTGTCTGGCGGAACGCCGGTCTCGCGCGCGACTGCTTTGGTATTAAAAACGGGCGCCGTCGAAAGTTGCCCGAGAGCTGGAGGTTGCGCCATTGCCGTTTTGTTCCTCATGTGATGTGATCGTTAAATTTCCCACAGACCCCGCATGAAGATTAGCACAACGCACACCTCTTGTCAAAGCCTTGCACAGCCCGATGCCTTTTATGCCAGACGCACAGCAGCGATGTCGTGCACGTTTGCCAGGCCGCGGCGCGCGAGACGCCAGGAGCGCCCTCGGTCTGTGCTGATCGCGATCTCTCCTGCGGCAGACGCTGCAAAGGCGATGTCCATATGATACCTGGCAGGTTTGAGGACTGTTGCTGCGCCATCCCAGGGTAGCGCTACAATTGCCGGTTCCCAGCCATCGAAAGAACCGCGCACCGTTCCGCCGCCTGCAAGCGCCGCGATCAGCGTCGGCGTTGCGCCCGCCAGCGCAATACAGGCGATTGCTTCGCCTGGCAAGCCAGCAATCAAGCGCCAGCCGGAGCGTTCGCCAGCGTACACGCGGTCCCCGGCGAGGGCGCACACGGTTTCGGCCATTCCAGGCGCCGCGATCAGCGCGCGAGGGGAGTCCGGCAACACCACGCCATGCGGTTCCCAGGTCGCGCCGTAATCGTCGCTGACCAGCACCTGCGTATCCAGCGCGCCGTAGAACCGTCCGGCGTCATTGATAGCGAACGCGCCAAATGCGCCGGGGAGCGTCAACTCGCGCCAGCAGGCGCCTGCATCATCGCTGAGGAATAACGAGTCACCCGACAACAATCCAACGCATGATGGCGGGCGCAGAGCGCCATACAACGCAGCCCCAGGCGCCAGCGGATCGCCGATGGTCAGTTCGGTCCACGTCTGAGCGCCATCTGCGCTGCGATAAACGCGTCCATTGGCGATTACCAGAGTAACAAGCGGATTGGATGCATCGACCCAGACCGATCGCGCTGCCGCGCCCTGAAGCGCATGAGGACCGCGCAGCCAGCGTCCCTGACCGGCGGGATCGCTGAGTAATGCCAGACCATCATCGGTTGCCAGAAACAGCAGCGTGGCTTTTGCCATAGAAGTCCTCCCGGCAGGGGTATGCCAGCGTAAACAGGACGATGCCGTGTTGTTCGTTGCGCTGCGGGTGCAGCCCGGCGGCGCGGAAGCGCCGGAGCAGCTCCTCGCGCGACCAGAATGCGATGCCGCCAGCGGACACAGCGCATTGCACGGCGCGCCCGACAGCGCCCTGCGCGGCGAGCAGCGTCATCGTCACAAAACGACCATCATCGGCGAGGATGCGCCGCACCTCGCGCAGGCATGCGTCGAGGTCGCCGATTTCGTTGAGCGAACCGCCAATTGTCACGCCTGCTGCTGCACTGCTGGCGACCGGCAACGCCTGCGCCGAGGCGCGCAGGTACGATACCCGCACCCCGGCGGCGCGCGCGCGCTGGCGCGCTTCCTGCAGCATCGGCAGCGCGTGATCGATTCCGACGACATGACCCGGAGCGTGACGTACAGCCCGCGCCAGCGCGCGCGCGTACAAGCCATTCGAGCAGGCGACATCGACGAACAGCCCGCCGCGTGCTGCATCGACCCATTCCGTCACCAGCGCCAGTTCGCGCTGGTAGGGGAACGACTCGCCACTCAGCAGCGTCAGCGCAAAGGGACGCCAGAGACGTTCATATGCCCAGGCGGTCGCCGGGAGTTCGTTCGTCAATTGCGCGATCGTCGGCGGACGGGGAGGACCGAGAAAATCGGCAATGCCGTCACGGATGGGGTAGACGGCGCCGCAGCCGCAGTGCAGCCTGCCAGCCACGATCTCGCCGTGAGCATGACGACGTGCGTCGTGAAGATCGAGCGCATTGGAGCACGCCGGGCAGCGCAGCCAGGGCAGCACTTCCTCATCCATGACGATGCAGATCCGTTTCGAGCGAGCGGATATGCGCTTCAAGCGCAGCGGCAGTCGGCGGATCGAGGGTAATGCGCGGTACTGGCGCGGGCGGACCGCCGTTCAGCACAAACTGGTCCATGGCAGCGATCAATGCCGCAACATCCATGCCGTGCATCCTGGGGCTGGCTGCTACAAGTTTGGGACGGCTCTTGGCATAGTTGAGACGCATGCCGCGCGGCTGCCCGCGCTTCCACTTCTCGAGAGCCGCCGCCGCCTGAATGATGCCTTTGTAGAACATCGCTTCCGGCTGCGGCGCGTTGAGCCAGCAGATTTCCCACTGCTCATGCGCGTGCCAGTATTCGCCTTCGTTAAACAGCCGTATGCCCTCGAGGTAGTGATCCATACCCGCCTGTCAGATGGTCAATCGCGCGGCACGGAAGGGTCGATCCGCAGGGATCGCTCCTCAATGCCGCCTACTCTATTCGCTACGCGCGTGAAGCCGAGATTGGATGCGACATGACAATACACGAAGTCTCTGGCATTGCAACGTCTCTGGCATCGCAACGTCTCTGGCATCGCAACGTCTCTGGCATCGCAACGTCTCTGGCATCGCAACACGAAGAGACGTTGCATTGCAACGTCTCTTCTTTGCCGGGAAACGGATGGAAGCGGATGCGCCTAGTGTCCGCTGCAGCACCCGCCGCCGTTGCTGTACCCGTCATAATCGTCGTCGGTCGCCTGCTGTTCCTTCGTGCGGAAGGAATGACCGCAGCCGCAGCTCGACACGGCGTTCGGGTTGTCGATCTTGAACGCGCCCGCCAGCATATTGTCCTGCTGGTACGAAATCGTGGCGCCCATCAGGTACCGCGCGCTGATCGGATCGACCATAACGCGCAGCCCGTGCGCGTTCCACACGGTATCGCCAAAGCGCTCTTCGTTGTCGAAGGTCATGCCGTACTGCAGACCGGAGCACCCGCCGCCGGAGACAAAGACGCGCAGACCATACCCTTCAAGATTGCGCTCCTTCATCATGCTCTGCAGGCGGAGCGACGCGCCTTCGGTAATCTCGAGCACCGGCGAAAATTCGTGCTCCTGCTGCTGGTTGATCACGTCCTGTTCGATGGTTGCCATAATGCGTACGCCTCCTGACTGATTGTTGTACGGTGGTATCGCGCCAATGTCGCTGACGACGCTCATGGTCGTCGGTGAACTACCGGTATTTACTGACTGCTCTCGAGTATATCAGAGTTACGCAAGAAATACAATATCTAAATGAACTATCCTCCAAGTTCCGACATGCCGCGCAAGGTGGGCAGGACGCCTTCGGGCAGACCATGCCCCCAGGGTTTGAGCGCCACTGCGTGGCGAATGATCTGCTCGATCTCATCGAGCGTTGCGCCGCTGCGAATGGCGGCGCGCAGATCGACTTCGTTATCGCGCAGCAGGCAGAGGTGCAGGCGCCCGTCGGATGTGAGCCGCATGCGGTTGCATGTTGCGCAGAACGGTTCGCTCACCGAACTGATAAACCCCAGTGTGCCCGGCGCGCCAGGGATGCGGTAGCGCCGCGCCGAGTCGGCTGGCGCCAGCCCCAGGTCCTCGAGCGGACCGTAGACCGACCCCAGGCGCGCGATCAGTTCGGCGCTCGTCACCACGCTGCTCTGCGCCAGGTCTGCCACGCCAGCCAGCGGCATGACCTCGATAAAGCGCATTTCCCACGGATAACGGAGCGTCAACGCGGCAAGGCGCGGAACCTCGTCATCGTTCATCCCGCGCACAACGACCGAGTTGAGTTTGATCGGATGCAATCCGACGCGGTCGGCGGCTTCGATGCCTGCCCAGACCTTCTCGAACGACCCGCCGCGCGTCATGGTTCGGAACTTCTCCGGATCGAGCGTATCAATGCTGATATTCACCCGGTCGAGTCCGGCGGCTTTCAGCGGTTCGGCAAGCTTCTCTAGCCGCAGCGCATTCGTCGTCATCGCAACGTGCGTGATGCCGGGGGTGCGCTTGATTTCCCGCACAATTTCAACAATATCAGGGCGCAGGGTCGGCTCGCCGCCGGTCAGGCGGATTTTGCGAAACCCGGCTCTGGCAGCCGCGCGCACCACCAGCAACAATTCATCGGTCGTCAGCAACTCCGGGCGCGGCATGA
The DNA here is from genome assembly GCA_030550675.1 of Chloroflexota bacterium. Classification (GTDB taxonomy): domain Bacteria; phylum Chloroflexota; class Chloroflexia; order Chloroflexales; family Roseiflexaceae; genus Roseiflexus. The sequence goes on along the minus strand of JAUQOW010000066.1, from coordinate 1,272 downwards.
ACTTCATGCCGATCTCCGGCATGCAGTAGACGCAGCGCATATTGCAGCGATCGGTCAGCGAAATGCGCAGGTAGTCGATCCGGCGTCCATACGAATCGCGCGCTGGCGTATCGGTCGGGTAGAATGGTCGCGCCTGCCGCGCCTGATCGGCAGTGTACAGCGGGATGGTCATCCGGCGTACATCATCGTACTGCATAGCCCCCCCTATGCATATTCCATCACACTGATGCGCGCCGCCAGTTTGCGCGCAATCTCGCGGAAGACATCGGCGTAAGCGTCCGGTTCGTCACTGAGCACCGCCGGTTGACCGTGATCGCCCCCTTCGCGGATGCTCAATCCGATGGGAATCTGTCCCAGCAGCGGGATGCCAAGTTGACCTGCGAGACGGGCGGCGCCGCCGGCGCCGAAGATGTCGTAGCGCTTGCCAGTATCGGGTGCAATGAAGTACGCCATGTTCTCGATGATGCCCAGCAGCGGCACATTGAGCTTACGGAACATCTCCATGCTCTTCAGCACATCGGCGGTCGCCACCTGCTGCGGCGTCGTGACCGTGACCACGCCGGTCAGCCCGGCATTCTGAAGCGACTGCGCCAGCGTCAGCGCAATGTCGCCGGTGCCGGGGGGCATATCGATGATCAGGTAATCGAGCGGCGCCCACAGCACCTGATAGAGGAACTGACGCAGCAACTGCGACACCATCGGACCGCGCCAGATGACCGGTTGCCGGTCGTCGATCAGGAAGCCGATCGACATCATCTTGATGCCGTGCGCCTCAATCGGCAGCATGCGCGGCTCGCCGTCGGGACCGCTCACGGCTTCGAGTTGTTGCGAGCGCACCCCCATCATCAGCGGCACGGAGGGACCGTACACATCGGCGTCGAGCAGCCCGACCTGCGCTCCTTCGCGCGCGAGCGCCACCGCCAGGTTGACCGCGACTGTCGATTTGCCGACGCCGCCTTTGCCTGCCGAGACCGCGATCACGTGGCTGACGCCGGGGATGGGGGTCTGTTCAGGAATGCCGCCGCGCGGACGCACCTGCGCAGTAAACTCAATGCTTATCCGGTCGCGCGGAATGCCAGCGATCTTCTCGAGCGCTTCTTCGCATTCGCGCTGAATCTGATCCTTGAGCGGGCAGGCGGGCGTGGTCAATTCAACCGCAAAGCGCACCCTGTCGCCATCGATGACCAGGTTCTTGATCATCTTGCGCGACACCAGGTCGCCGCCGAGTTCCGGCTCCTGCACCGTCGACAGCGCCTGCAGCACCACCTGCTC
>JAUQOW010000275.1 GCA_030550675.1 Chloroflexota bacterium | reverse complement strand
GCCAGCGCCAGCGCCGCGCGCCGGGTGATTAGCCCCGGACGCGCGACAGCCCACCCGAGTTGCAGCCCTGCTCCCCCGGCGATGACAATGACGCTCAGTTCGATCACGCCATGCGCCGCCACGAAGCCCCACAGGTTGCCGCTGAACCCATACGCCTGCGCCGCCCCCGCCACGACGCCAAGCAGCAGACCGTTCTGCGCCAGAACGAACAGTGTCAGCGCGCCAAGCAGCACACCGCCAGCAAATGCCAGGATCGCCACACGAATGTTGTTTGTGGCGATCAGCGCTGCTGACGCCGACCGTCCCTCGTTGTTGATCGCCTTCCACCACTCGCGCCCGGCGCGAATGTCGCTGATAACGCTGTCGATCCCTGGAACCAGCAGTGAACCGGCAGCCGGATCGTTCAGGGTGACGAAGAAGCCGATCAGCGCCGGGATCAGAAACATGAGCAGCGATGCCAGCGTGTAGAGCCACGTCTCACGGAAGGTGCGCGGCAGGTCGACGGCGAAGTAGCGCACCAGCCCACTGCTGCGATCTGCGCGGCGCTGATACACCTCGGCATGCGCGCGCGCAACCAGGCCGTTGAGATAATCCACGACCCGATGACCGGGAAAGTCGCGTCGCGCCACTGCCAGATCCGAGGTGGCGCTGCGGTACAGTCGCCCCAGCTCAGCAATTTCCTCATCTTCCAGCGCCGCCAGCCCGCCGCGCCGCGAACGCTCCACAATGGCGCTCAGGCGCTCCCAGGAGGCTTTCTTCCGGTTGATGAAATCTTCGACCAGCATGGCGTTGAGAACTGAGAACCAGAGATGAGGAGTTAGGAGCTAGCGGTACTGTTGCAACAGGTTGGCGCACCTGACTGAGCAATGCACCGCGCCTGACATGCCGATGGGTGCGCTAACATGATGAAACAGTACAGTTAGCAGTTAGAGCCACCTTCCACCTTCCCACGTTCAACGTTCAACGTTCAACGTGTCACGTACACGACCTTCCCATGTTCCACCTTCCCACCTTCAACCTTCAACGACCGTCTCCGCCACCCGCGCTGCATCCGCGCCGCGCTGCATCAACGCGCGCCGTAGCGCGTCCAGGTCCGGCACATATGCCCGCAGAACCTGCCCCTTTTCCTTTGGCACGAGCGCATATGAACCAAGAGACGCCGGGATGACGACCGCCTCGCCGCGTCGCAGCATACGCTCTCCAGCGCCCCATTGCAGCGTCGCTGCGCCGTCGATGACTGTCAGAATCTCGAACGTCGCCGGATCGACGGCGCATTCGACGGCGCCAATGAGCGCCAGGCGCTCAAGCGCGAAGGACCGGCATGCCACCAGCAGATCGCGCCCCGTTTCCAGCGGCAGCCGCGGCACGACGCCGCGCGGCGCGGGTGCATAGTCGGTCACGTCGAGCGCTTTCTCGATGTGCAACTCGCGAGGTTTGCCCGTTGCGGCATCGATCCGACCATAATCGTACACGCGGTAGGTCAGGTCCGATTTCTGCTGAATCTCGAACAGCACAATACCGGCGTTGATTGCATGTAACGTTCCTGCCGGAACAAACACGGTATCACCAGCCGCGACGGGAAGCCGCCGCAGCAACGGTTCGAGCGCGCCTGCGGCGATGGCGGCGGCAAGTTCGTCGCGGGCGCTGGGGCGCGCCAGACCGTATACCACATCAGCGCCTGGCACGGCGCGCAGAATGTGCCATGCCTCGGTTTTGCCGTGGAACCCGGTGGCAGCCTCGTGTATGTGCGCGTATGCGTCGTCAGGGTGCACCTGGATCGACAGGCGATCCGCTGCGTCGATGAACTTGGCGAGCAACGGGAAATCGGCGCCGTATCGCGTCATCGTGCGCTCGCCAACCAGCGCCGCGCCATAGTCGCGCGTCACCTGCGCCAGCGTCCGCCCTGCGAGCGGTCCTTCCACAATCAGGTTTGTGTCATAGACCAGCCAGACCTCGCCGAGGCGTTCGGGACGCGGCTGCGGCAGTTCCAGCCAGTCGGCGAGGAACGTCCCGCCCCAGAGTGGATGCGTAAGACGTGGTTGCGTGATCAGCGGGTAGAGATCGATTGGAGACACGACATCACCTTGAATTGACAGCGATAACATCCGGCGTCAAAGTTGCTGCGGCGCTCTGCCAGAAGGAGTATACACGATCTGGATGAGTGACGAGCGACAGGTGATAAGTGACGAGTAATAGAGTCGCGATCCGCATATATCCGTGTGCTCTTTACGCCATATAACCAATGGTTTTTGAATAACTGCCGCCTGTCGTCTTGCACAAATGACCGGAATCCTGTATAGTCGCAAAGCGTCTATTCATTTCAATATTATTGGAAGCAAAGCGCTCTGAATCTTATGATCGATCCTAGCGCCACCGGCGTCATCTACCTGGCGGACAATCTCGACGTGCTCCGCGCTCTTCCCACGGAGTCGGTCGATCTGATCTACATCGATCCGCCCTTCAACACCGGCAAGGATCAGCAGCGCGTCCAGCTCAAAACGGTGCGCTCCGAGGAAGGAGACCGCGTCGGTTTCCAGGGGCGACGCTACAAAAGCATTGTTCTGGGATCGCGGCAGTTCAGCGATGTCTTCGACGATTATCTGGCGTTCCTGGAACCGCGCCTGATCGAGGCGCATCGCGTGCTGGCGCCGCATGGGTCGTTCTACCTTCACGTGGACTACCGCGAGGTTCACTATTGCAAAGTGCTGCTCGACGCTATCTTCGGGCGTGAGTCGTTTCTGAATGAGATCATCTGGGCGTATGACTACGGCGGACGACCGAAGAACCGCTGGCCCCCCAAGCACGACAACATCCTGCTTTACGTCAAAGACCCTTCCCGCTACGTGTTCAATGTCGATGAGATTGAACGCATACCGTACATGGCGCCTGGTCTCGTCGGTCCTGAAAAGGCGGCGCGCGGCAAACTGCCGACCGATTGCTGGTGGCACACGATTGTGCCCACCAATGGCGCCGAAAAGACCGGCTACCCGACGCAGAAGCCGCTCGGCATCCTGCGCCGGATCATTCAGGCGTCGTCGAAGCCGGGATCGCTGGTGCTCGATTTCTTCGCTGGCAGCGGCACGACCGGCATGGCGGCGCTTGAACTGGGACGACGCTTCATCCTGGTGGACAACAACCCCGAAGCGCTGGCGGTCATGGCGCGGCGCTTTGACGGCGTCGAGGGGATCACGTGGTCTGGCTTCGATCCCGCGCCGTATCAGCAGCGCCCAACAGCGGTTGCAGGCATGACGTGTCAGGACACGACGCCGTAGTTGCCAGCGATTGAAATCGCCCCTGTTGGACCTGCGGCCGACCGTCCGCCTGCATGGGCAGGAACGACAACGTCCGCGCAGGGTGAGCGCGTCGAACCGTGCAGGTGACGCCTGGCGAAACGTTCACCCGGCGCGACTGTTGAAGCCCTGGCTAAGGTCGAGAAAGCCCCGAAGGGGCTTCAATAATGCTGAGAGAGGGCTTTAGCCCGCTGCTCAGAGAACGTGCGGCGCGGCGGCTTCATCAGTTGTCGGTTGAGGCGCAGCGCTTTCTTGCCGCCTGACACATCATGCCTGGACCCCGACAGCGCACATAATAAGGATGCGCTCCCTTAGCGCGCCGGTTCATAGCACGCACGGCAGCGCGCCTCGTACAACTCCTGTCCGCCAACCACGATTGTCGGCGCATTGGCGGGTGCGGGCTTGCCATCGATCAGGCGCTGCGAGCGGGTCGCATACGCGCCACAGCGCACACAGATGGCGTACAGTTTATCCACCTGTTCGGCGATCGCCATCAACTGCGCCATTGCCGGGAACGGCTGCGCCCGAAAGTCCTGATCCAGCCCGGCGACGATCACGCGCAGCCCACGGTCTGCCAGTTCCTGACACACCTCCCGCGCCGCATCGGGCGGGTCGTCGAGCAGGTGCAGTTCGTCGACCGCCACCACGTGAACATCGGCGTCGAGATGTGCTGGAACATCGCGTATTGAATCGATTACGCGCGCCTCAACGGAGAGACCATTATGGCTGACCAGGCTGCCAAGCCGGTAGCGCGTGTCGCGGCGCGGCGTAAAAGCGATGAGTCGCTGGCGCGCCAGACGCACGTGGTTCAGCCGGCGGATCAGTTCTTCGGTTTTGCCGCTGAACATGCAGCCGCAGATGACTTCAATGCGGCCCCCTGACGAAAGGCGTGTCATACCTGCTTACTCCTCGAGACCCTGCAACAACCCGACGACATTATCGCCAAGCGCATCGATAGCGTATCCTCCCTCCTGAACAACCAGCGTCGGGAGGGTGAGGGCGGCGATGCGCCGGCCAATTTCCGGGTAGGCTGCCGCGCTGAGCGCAAAACCGCCGCCATGATTGGCGACCGGATCGCCCTCAAACGTATCAAACCCCGCTGAGAGCACCAGAAAACGCGGCGCAAAGTCTGCAATCGCCTCGAGCGCCCGGTCGAGCGCCGCCAGATACTCACGGTCTCCCACGCCCGCATCCAGCGGCAGGTTCAGATTATATCCCTCCCCCGCGCCGGCGCCGCGCTCTTCGGCATAGCCAAGGAAGAAGGGATACTGATACGATGGCGAGGCGTGAATCGAAACAAACAGCACATCGCTGCGTTCGTAAAAGATCTGCTGCGTCCCATTCCCGTGGTGAAAGTCGATGTCCAGAATGGCGCACGATGCGCCTGGAGCGCTGCGCACCAGATACTCCGCAGCGATGGCGGCATTGTTGAGGAAACAATACCCGCCGCCCAGATCACGCCCGGCGTGATGCCCTGGCGGACGACAGAGCGCATACGCATGACGATGACCCTGCAACAGCAACTCAGCGCCGGTGAGTGCGATATTGGCGGACGCTCGGGCGGCGGCGTAGGTGCCCGCCACGATGGGCGCGCAGGTGTCGAAGGTATAATACCCTGGCGCAGCCAGCGGATGATCGTGCGGGCGAGACATCCAGCGCACCGCCAGTGTTCCGGGGATGACGGCTTCCGGCGCGCCGCCTGCAACAACCCAGCGGTCGTAGATCGTCTCAAGATAGGTCAGATAGCCGTCGTCGTGAACGGCGCGCACCGGTTCGATACCAAAAGCGCGCGGCTCAACGATGGGACCGATGGCGGCGCGCTCGAGCGCGGCGCGAATAATCGTCACGCGCGCTGGCGTTTCGTAGATCGGAATCAGCGCGCCGTCAAGAAACTCGTGCGGCGGATTGTGCTGGAGATGGTCGTCTGAGGCAACAATGATCATCGGCGTTTACCTTATGAAGATGACGAACACACGGCGCCGCGCGCTGAAGCCCTGGCTGAGATCGTGCAAGCCCCGCAGGGGCTTCCACGTTCTGAGCGAGGGCTTTAGCCCGCAGCTCAAAGAACGTGCGACCTGGCGGCTCAGGTCCGTTGGATTTATTTCTTGATGTTCATCAGGCAGGAACCGCTTCAACTATAGGAAGAGCGCCACGATCCAAACAGGCGCGAAACGTCTCTTGATGCACCGCATCAACCTGGCAGCAAGCCATTATAATGCAAACGTTCCGCTCACGAACAACATCGGCGAAGGTCGCTGCGCTCGCTCAATGCGGCGCTCTGTTGCGTTCGAGGTCTCAACAGAAAGGACATAACACGCTATGGGTCCCATTTCCTGGATCATTTTCGGCGCACTTGCCGGGTGGGTGGCGAGCATGCTGGTCGGCGTCGAGGAACGCCAGGGGTGCCTGATGAATATCATCATCGGCATTCTGGGCGCGTTCGTTGGGGGGTTGATCATGGACCTGCTGGGACTCGGCGG
>JAUQOW010000274.1 GCA_030550675.1 Chloroflexota bacterium | reverse complement strand
CATCTCATCCAGCGCGCGCAGCATGATCAGCGGGGTCGAGTCGCCCCGCGCACGCTGCCGCGCAATCGCCTGAATGATGTCGCTGATGCTTTGCACGTGTGAGAACCGAGAACTGAGAACCGAGAACCTGATCTCTAACCCCTAACCCCTATAACCCCTAATTCTAGCACACGGCGCGATCACAATCCGCTGACTATGCACTCGACCGCCGGGTACGGATTGGGGTCGTAATCGATGATGGGATTTGGGAGGGCATCGCCGGTAATCCGGCAGCGCAAATCGCCGAACTCTTCTTTGCCCGAAGCGGTCAGGCGCACGTCAAGATCGGATGCCGCCGAGATTGTCCGCGTCCAGGGCAGGGGCAGCAGATCGCCGACCACAATTCTGGTATCGCCAATCTCAAACGCAATCTCCGCCTGCAACTGGGTTCCCTCAACAAGCAGCGTCAGCGTGCGCATTCTGGGAGGGGGCGACGGCGTGGCGGCGCTGCCAGGCGTCAATGTGACTGCTGGCGTCGCAGTCGGTTGTGCAGGCGGCGCAGCGGAGGTCGCGGTTGGAGTTGCTGGCAACGATGTGAAAGTCGGTGTTGGCGACGCAGTCGGTGTCGCAATCGTTGGCGATTGAGCAGTCGTTGGCGATGGAGACGGCGGTGCAGTGGGCGTCACTGTCGTTTCTGTCGGGGTGGCGGGCGGCGGGATGACAGCAGCAGGAGTCGCGGTGGGGGTGTCCGTTGCAACGAACAGCGTCACCGTTGGCGATGGCGGCAACGGTGTAACCGTCGCCGTCGGCGATGGCGATAGCAGCGGAACTGTCGCGGTCGGCGATGGCGGCAGCGGCAGCGTCGTCGCCGTCGGCGGTGGCGGCAGTGGCGCAACCGTCGCCGTCGGCGGTTCTGTGGACGCTGGCGATGGGAGAGCAGACGGGACAACTGGCGGCAGGGTTGCTGTCGCACGCGCGACCATCGCTGGCGGGATGGATAGATAACCGCCAAAACGCGCGACCAGAATGATCACTCCAGCAAGAAATGCCAGCGCCGCCAGGATTAATTGAATGCTCGGACGCTGTGACGGGAGCGGGTTCATGCGCCTCTTTTCAGCGAATCGCGTCAGTGAGCGATTGTACCGCGCATCATGTCCGGTTGTCAACGCTTCAGGGCTGGCGGATCACCCGCTCACACAGCACAAATGAATCGCCTTTTCCGACGCGATAATCATAGTCCCGGTCGCCAGCTCGCAGGATGACGCGGTACCCTTCGATCAGCGCCTGCGGATAGACCATGCCGGGTTGCGGGCAGCCGAGCGACCCGTCATTCCAGATCACCGCTTCTACGCCTATCAACGTGATGGCAGACGGATCACTCCCGCTCCGCGCAGCCAGATCGCCGACCAACCGCGCGAGCAGGTCTGCCGGGAGGATTGCCTGCTCTCCGATCGGCGGCGGTTGCGCTTCCGGCGTCAGCAGCGCCAGCGCCGTGACCTGCGGCGGCGGCGCAGGCAGCGGGATGCCAGGCGCCGGGGTGGATGCTGACAGCGACGCCGGAGATGGAATCGGCGACGGGGAGACCATTGGCGGCGGCGCGGGAGACGGAACCGGCGTTGCAGCAGTTGGTGGCGTGACGTCTGCAACGGACGGCGCCGCCGCTGGCGTTTCGGCGGCAGGGGCGGCTGACGGTTCAGTCACCAGATTCTGCCCGGGTTCCCCGGTGGGGAGCGGCGTTGCCGACGGCGGCGATGGCTCCCCAGCCGGAGGAACGGGAGTGTCGCCCGGTATGGCGGCGGGAGCGCCGCACGCGGCGAGCACAAGGATCAGACTGCCTGTGAACAGAAGCATGCGCATTATTCGCTTCCCTCCCCATTTGGGAAGATCAACCAAAACCTGCACTATCGAGCCTGCACCTGTGGCACGGTTGGCGTTGGCTTCGACAGGCTCAGCCAACGCCGATCATGAGATTGTCCAATACTGGTTGATCGTCCCATAAAGTTGACGCGAGGGTGCAAAGACTGGCAATTCAACGCCGCATCCTTTGCATCTTCGCGCCCTTGCGCCTTGCTAGCGAGTCTCTGATGTTCAACAGCGTGTCTACCCCTTGAACGTTGAACCTGCCGGATTTGTTCCATAAAAAAGAACCCCGACCACGTCACTGATGCGTGATCGGGGGTGAAGGGCGCAACGCCGATGCTACCGCACCTTAATCGCGCGCGCTTCGTTGCCGAACGGACCGTAGGAGAACATGAGCAGGATGCCAGACTCGGTGGTCGTCGCCGTTGAGCTGGCGCTGCTGATTGTTATTGGCAGCGAGCCATTGGCAGGCACCGTACCAAATCCAACGGAGTCGACATACCGCGGCGCGCCGATCACTGTGCTCATGCCGTCGATGTAGCTCAGCAGATTCCCTGAGAAATAGTTGTCATAGACATACGCATCCACGTTAATCTGCTGGCCCGGCGCTGTGACGCCGATCTGCTCGCCACAGACTGTGACAATCGTGTTCGCGCTGTTCGTCGGGTGCTCGGTGAAGAAAGAGGCACGGAAAGGACCTGCAGGCGGACCGACGAAGAACGCATTCTGTCCAGACTGGGCGAATGCCCCTATCTCCGACGTAAAGCCGATATAGTCAGGCGTGCCGTCGCGGTTGGTATCGAAGACGAGATCGAACTCTACCGGATAGTTCGAATGCGTAATGCGCTGATGGGTATTGATGGCGAACCTGATCAAAAGCGATGAAGAGCAGAAGTCCGCAGAAACGCCGTAGGTCGCCACCCCGACATACCGCAGGTCCATCGGCGGCGCCTGCTGCCCGGCGCCCGGCGATGCCGTGACGAAGGGATTCTCGCCGATCAGCGCGAAGGTCTCGACATCGACCGGGTTCACGCCGCTGTTGGTGAGCGTCGCTGTCGCCGACCCGCCCCGTAGCCGCACGCTGGTCGGTGCGCGCACATTGCCTGCGGCGCGCGGCAGTACCTGCCACGGCATCGTCAGGTCGTTCGCCGTCCCTGGCGCATCGAGCACCAGGTAGCCGTCGTACTCAACGCTCGTCAACACGTTGCCATTGCCGCCGTTCGAACCGGAGTTCAGCGTCCAGGACGGCAGTTTCGTCGGGTCGATCCGCAGCGCCACAGGGAAGGAACGCTGGCTGCGCGGCGGCACTGTGATGGTTGAGGGCGCAATGGGCGTGACCGCGCCAGTTGCTGCATCATTGGCAAACCGGAAGGTTGGGCGAATGGAGTACGTCAGCGGCGTATCGCCGTAGTTGCGCACCACAACCGTGCGGCGCAGCGTCGTCTCGCGGGTGAGATCGACCATGCCGAACGACAGCGCCCCGCCGCGGCTCACACTCTCCCACGCGCTCGCCTGCGACGCTATGGCGCGATCAATGCGCACCTCGCCGCCGCCAATGCGCGTGATTGGCGCCAGCCCCGGACCGACAAAGACGCGCGGACCGTTCAGGATGTTGGTCTCTGCCGTGTTCATCAGGCGCGCCTTCAGTTCCCACGGCGAGAGTTGCCAGTCGGTGGCGTTCATCAATAGCGCCGCCGCGCCAGCGACTACCGGCGCCGCGCCGGAGGTGCCGCCGAATGGCTCGACGCCATCGCCGCTGCCGGCCACCGCCGAGATCGAAGCGCCAGGCGCGCCGATCTCCGGCTTGATGATCTGACCGTACATCACCTGGTTGCCGTAGAACATCTGGCCCATCACCGGACCGCGCGACGACGTGCCAACCACGCTGCCCAGCGCACTCTCCGGGTTGACGCCATCAATCGTCGCACCATTGCCGACCCGGGTCTTGAGCGCATTGCCAGCCGCCTGCGTAATCGACAGCGTCGGAACAGTCGGATTGCCGCCGCCGAACCCGAACGATGGCGGCACGTCGCCGGGGACGTTGTTCGCCACGATCACCGCCACGGCGCCAGCCGCTGCGCCATTGCTGCCTTTGATGCTCACCGCACATGCACCGCGGTCCACCAACAGCACACGCCCGGTCAGAGAGCCAGGTGCGAATGATGAACATCCGAGCAGGTTGCCACCCGCTCCATTGCCATACTGAAGCGTCCCATTGATCAGCCCCGTCGGCTCCGGCGCCCACGATTGCGCAATTCCATAGACCGTCACTCCCGCAACGGTGATCGGGAATGCCTTATCGCGCGGCACTGCCGTCTGCGCCACCGAGAGCGCGCTGCGCGCTGCGGCTGGCGTGCCGGAGATGTAGGGACGATCAGCGCTGTTGCCCGCTGAGGCGACCACCAGGATGCCGAGCGGCGTGATCGCATCGACCAGCACGGAAAGATCGTCGTCGTAGTTCTGCCCATACGACGCGCCGAGCGACATGTTGACGATATGAACATGGTCATCGGTCATCCCATCGCCATTCGGGTCCGCCGCGAATTCCAGACCCTGCAGCAGCGCAATGCCGCTGCACGACGGCGACACCGCTGAGCAGACCTTGACAGCATAGAGATCGACCTTCGGCGCGACGCCTTTTCTGCCGCCGATAATATCTGCGACGTGCGTGCCATGGCCCTCGAAGTCGATAGGATTGGGATCAGGCGCCAGCGGACCATTGGGCCACACTTCGCCGACGAAGTCAAAGCCGCCCTTGACACGCGGCGCGTTGGGACCAAACAGCGCCGGATCGGGCGGCGCCGCCGCAGCAGCGCGACAGGCTGGATTAAGAGGATCGGGCGTAATCGTGGCATCGCCGCAGTATGCCAGCGCATACGCTGCTGGCGTGCCCGGACCATCAAAAGCAATGTGAGTGTAATCGATGCCGCTGTCGAGCACCGCCACGCGCACGTCTTCGCCCTTGAACGCCAGGTTCTGCACAGCAAGCGACGCGCCAATATACGGCACGGTTTCGTCCAGGTCGCGCTCGTAGTTCACCACCGCATTGATCCGCGTCACCTCCGCGTCGCGCGCGATCGCGGGGAGCGCCGCTGCATCAACCTCGACGATCAGCGCGTTGAGACCAATGCGCAGGCGCGCATACTCGGTCGCCGTCGGGTCAATCGCCCGGATGCGGGCAAATACCCGGTCCTGCTGCGCGCGCACGCGATCAACCTGCGCCAGTTGCGCCGCACCTTCCTCGACCATCGCCGCCGGGTTTTCACGCAAGCGGATCACGACCTGCTGCCGCCCCGTGGCGCCCTGCAAGGTGGGAGAGAGTACGCTGCGCGGATTCGTGGCTTCAACTGGAGCATCCAGGCGCAGTTGCTCAATGCGCGCTGGATCGATCTGCGGGGGCGCGACCTGCGCCGTCGCCGGAGCGACCGACGCAAACGCCAGCAAGAGCGCAAGCGCCACTGCCAGCATGCGGAAAGGGGTCTGTCGTCTCATAACACCTCTTCTTCGTTGCAGAACGACGCTGTTATCTGGAGAACGGGCATGAAGCAATGAGCGACCCTGATCCCGATCAGGCTCTTGCGTGTTGGGCTGCACTGACCTCCTTTCCAGGGCACAACACACGTGCGTGACCGCGCACGCAACACGTCTGATGCGCTGGCAACGCACCTGCCGGAGTGCTAAACGGATTCAGGTCTTAACGATGCATATACATTATACCTGCGATGTCGAGACGTTCAGAGACGCGCCCCGACGCGCCGAGTCGGGTTTTATGGCGTCCTGATCGCCAGAATCGCGGATCGGCGCAGCAGACAAGACGAAAAGATTGTTACTTGACGTGGAGGACGCGGCGGCGCCGCGCCCACGCGAATCGGCAACGACCGCTGCGCGCCCCGCAATACCGTCATCAATCGATAGATATACCCATTTGCGAACGTTCAGGGAA
>JAUQOW010000065.1 GCA_030550675.1 Chloroflexota bacterium | reverse complement strand
CTGCGCCGCACATGGGATCGAGGAACACATCATCGTCACGCGGACCCGTCAGCCACGCCAGCGCCGCCGCCGCCGCCGGACGCAGCGAGGCGGGAAGGTGTTCGACCTTGTATGTGCGGTGGCGCATCCGTTCGTCGCTCAACCGCACCATGATGAGCGCCTCACCGGGCCACTGCGTCAGCCAGAACTCGATCCCGCCTTCAGCGACGAGCCGCCAGCGGTGATCCGGACGCGCAGCGATCCCGCGTTCCACCGCATTCTGCGCGTCGGCGCGGCGATACGGCGTGCGCCCGACCTGGCGCGCAATCACGCGGTAGTGAATGCGTCCCTCGCCGCCGCGTCGCGGAACAACCCGGCGCACCAGATGCATGGCGCGTTCAATGCCCGGCGCCGTCGCCGCCAGATGCTCCAGCTGGCGCAACGCTGCAAACCCCGGCGCAAGATCGCGCGTCTCCGCCGCAACCACAAAGACATCTTCCACCGTCCGCAGGTTCAGCAGATCGCGCGGATCACCGGCGTATGCGAAGCGCGCCATGCCGTTCTTGTCGGCGACCGACCGGAGATCGATGATCTGCGCGCCATCGAGACGCGCGGTGATTTCGGTCGCGGCAATCGCCTCGAAGCCGGGTTGCGTCTGGGCGATGTATATGTGCCGGACGGGGGACATGTCAGCCTGCTTTCGCCATCTCGATTGTCGCTGCGCGCACTGGATTTATCACAAACAGCAGCGCTCCGAGCAGGCGGACGCCTGCCAGGATCAGCACCAGCGCCTGCGCGCCGACCAGGTCGATCAGCGGTGCGCAGGCAAGCGTGGCGACAAAGAAACCGACATTCATGACCGTGACAAATATCCCCATATAGAATGCACGTCGTTCAGGCGGGCACACTTCCAGCAGAATATTGAAATGACTGATGTCCACCCCTGGACTGACTGCGCCGAACAGCAGCGCAAACAGCAGAATGAGCGTCAGATCGGGCACAGCGCCGATAAGCAAGTAGTACAGCGCGCTCGCCGCAGTTGAACGCAGCAACACCCACGAATAGCCGCGTTGTTCGATCAGGCGGGGCCATACCAGGTTGCCGATAATTTGCCCGCCGCTGATGAGCGCCAGCCACACGCCAAGCCAGCCATCGCTCGCGCCGAGTTCGCGCACAAAGTAGATCGGTTGCAGCGGCGTACCCATCCAGAAGGCGATATTGAACACCAGCGTATTGATTGTGATATTCGTAAACGGGCGTTGTTGCGACAAAAGCGCCCGAAATTCAGCGAAGCTCAAACGATGGCGCCCCGGCGCACGCTCGACCACCGGCGACGGCGGGATCGTCAGGCGCGCCACATACACAGTGCTCAACAGGCTTGCAACGACCGCCAGCGCAAACATCAACTGATAATTGAACGGAAAGGGCGCCGCGTCGAGCCAGCGTCCCATCAGGAACGTCACCGCCATAACCGTGACGCCCATGGTCATGTTGCGCGCCGAGAAGAGACGCGCCCGCTGCGCCAGCGGCACGATATCGCCGAGCATCGGCAACCATCCGGCATTGAACAGCGCAACCGGGACGTTGATCAACAATAGTAGCGCCACCATCGCCTCAGCGCGGTACGCTGGCAGAAAGGGAATGAAGATCAGCCCGATGTGCCCCAGGCGCAATGCCAGCAGGCTGCCGATGATCCAGGGACGACGATTGCCGATTCGTTCAAGGAACGTAGCGAAAGGGATCGAGGTGAGTGCGTTGACCAGCGCCGCTGCCGAGGTCAGCAGGCTGACCATCAGGTTCGACCCGCCTAACCGGATCAGGAACGCCGCTGCGAATGAGTAGCAGGCAATCGCAATGGAAGCCCAGAAGAGTTCGATGACCAGCAGGTGAAGGTTGCGATTCGTCGTTTGCCGATCCACGATAGTGTGCTCCTTTGCACCGGTGCGTCGGTGGAGAACCAGGAATGGAATGCCGCAGAGTATAGCAGATGACCGCCGCCTGCACCAGACTGCGGGATGAAGGAGGGCTGAGCATACCATCTGCGCCCAATGGGAACCCGTGCTACAATGGAAACATCTGAGGAAAGGAGTCGTCCGCAATGCGCCCGAAACAGGCTCTCAAGGCAGGCGCTCTGGCGCTGCTCACATTGCTGCTGGCGCTGCTGGTCGCCCCGGCGCTGGCGCAATCGAACCCGACCATTGTCGACGAAACCGGTAATCTTGATGTGGATGCAGTGCAACGCGCAGCGGTGGCGCTTGTCGAGCGCGGTGCGCGCGTCGGCGTTTTCCTGGTGCAGCGCGGCGGCGAGGACGACGCTCTGCGCCGCTATCAGCGCGCCGGTCTCGCCAGCGGCAGCGCGATCAATCCCGACGCGATCGCCATCTACGTCTCGTTCAACCCGCGCTACTCGGAGATTGCGTATGGCGACCGCTGGAATGCGGCGCTGCGCACGAACAACAATGCCGAAACAATCCGTCAGAACCAGTTGAACCCTGGACTGGCGAGCGGTAATGTGACCCGTGGCGTGGTGGAGGCGCTGACGGCGATTGAACGCTCTATCGTGGCGCCGCCGCCCCCCGCTGGCGGAACGATTGTCAATATCAACCCGGTTCCGATTGTCGCAGGCGTTATCTTCCTGGTGCTGCTGGCAGTCGTCGGTCCGATGCTCTGGAACGGGTTCCAGAAGCGCCGCGCAGCGGCAAAGGCGCTGGCGGCGGCGCGCGCGGCGACAGAGGAAGCGCGTCGCCTGGCAAGTTCCGCCATTGTCGATCTCAGTCAGGCGCTGCGCAACGCTCAGGAAAAAGCAAAGTTCGACCGGGTTTCCTACGCTGAGGCGGATGTGCGCCAGCTTGCGGCAATGCAGAGCGATGTCGAGCAGCAGTTTGCACGCATTCAGGAACGGTTTGCTGAAACGGAAAAGAGCCTGGTGCTGCGCAAAACGCCTGCGCAGGCGGATTACGAGACCGCCGCGCAACAGTATCGCCGGATAGCGCAGGAAGCGAACGCTGTGCGCGAGCGGCTGGCGCAGGTCGAAGCGCGCCGCGCCGAGCTCGACCGCATCGCGCAGGCGGCGCCCGGCGAGGTGGACAAGGCAAAAAAAGCGCTGGCTGACGTTGCCGCGCAACTCAGCGCCCTCAGCGCCGATCTCCAGCCCGAAGCGGCGTTGCAATCCGCCGGGTCGCTGGTTGAACGCGCTGAACAGTTGCTGAAGGAGCGTCGCGCCGCCGATGCAATCGCGGCGGCGGGGGCAGCGTCAGCCGCCATCACGGCGCTCGCCAGCGCGATTGCACGCATGCGTGACATCCAGGATGGCATCGCCGCCGGACGCGCCGCTGCCGAACGGGCGGCAGCGCAGGGATTCCGGGTCGATGCGGGTCTGGCATCATTCAACACCGCTGAAGGATTGCTGCGCCAGGCGGCAGCGGCGCTGCCCGTGGTCGGACCCGAAGGGATTGCCAGTTTGCTCGACCAGGCGGACAAAGCGCGGGAACTGGGGGTCATCCGCGGGGGCGGGTTGCCAGCGCGCTACCGCGCCAACCTCGAACGGCTGGAAAAGGTTCGGGCGGCGGGCGAAGCGCTGGCGGCGTTCATTGATGAAGGGCGGCGCGTCTTTGATCTCGTCGATGAATTCGCCGAAAGCTCCTGGAGCGATATTCGCGGCAACGGCAGTGAAGCCGAGCGCGCCGCTGATGAAGCGCAGGAATTGTGGGAACGGGCTGCCGAACGCAACTCAATGGAGCGGCAGGAGTTCATCGAAGCCAGCGTCGACCTCGACCAGGCTGAGGAGCGCATCGCATACGCGCGCGCGCTCATCGAAGCGATTATCAAGCGCCTGAAGGACCTGGAGGCGGCGCGGGACGCCGCCCGCGACGAGATTGCCGCCGCCGAGGCGGACATCATGCAGGGACGCGCGTTCATTGCCGCCAATGATCCTGATGTTGGCAAGGAACCGGAGAAACTGCTGGCGCGCGCCGAGTCGGCGCTGGCGCAGGCGCGTGCTGAAATTCAACAGGAGCGCCCCGACTGGCTGCAGATCATTCGCCTGGCGCACGAAGCCAACCACCTGGCGGATGAGGCGCTGCGCGGCGCGCGCTCTGAAGTCGAGGCAATGAACCGGCTGCGCGAACAACTCAAGCGCATGCAGCAGGTCGCCATGGCGGAAGTGCAGAAAATCGTGCAGTTCATGACCGTCCATCCGCGCGATCTGCCGGTCGGTGCGAAGGATAAGATCAATGGACTGCAGATCAACCTCCAGGCAGCCTACACTGCGGCGCAGAGCGCCGAACAAAAGGAAGAAGAAGCGCGCGCTGAGGCGCTGCGCGACGCGATTGAGCGATACACCGCGCTTGAACGGCAGGCTGCGCAAATTTTTGAGGAGATTCAGCGACACTACCGGCGCATCGAGGCGCTGCGGCGGCAGGTGCGCACTGAAGCCGATCGCGCCAGGTCAGCGATCCTGCGCGCTGAGAGCCTCTCGGCGCGCGCAGGAGGGTTGAGCGGTCTCTCTATCCTGCAAGAAGCGCGCGCTGCGTATCATCAGATCGGGGAAGTGCACAGCGAAACCGACGCACATCGCGCCCTGGAGCGAGCGCGCGAGGCATATGACAAAGCCGAGCGCGCGTCTCGGATTTTTGAGGAACAGATTGCTGCCCAGAGCAGCCAGGATAGCCTGGGCGATTTCATCGGCGGGGTGCTGGTTGGCACTTTGCTCAACGATAGTCGTTCGAGGCGCAGCAGTTGGGGTGGAAGCAGCGGCAGGCGCAGTTCAGGAAGCTGGAGCGGCGGCAGTCGGAGCAGCGGCAGTTGGGGCGGCGGCGGACGCAGCGGCGGCGGTTTTGGCGGCGGCGGGCGTAGCGGCGGCGGATGGTGAGCGCTGACCCGGACTAAAGGTGGCGTGGGCTTCGACAGGCTCAGCCCACGCCACTCCGCTTGAGTCAGGCTTGAGCGGTGTGCGAAGGTGTTCGTTCCGTCGGATACGCCGACAGCGTGGAAGTGATATTGCAAGCCGGACCCTGACAGTGTGCGATGAGAGGCGCATTACCGGGAGGCGCTTTCGCCAGCCTGCGTTTCCCAGGGCATGATCACCGACGGATGACCATTGGCGCGCGGCTCGCGCAGAACCAGGCGAGGACCGTAGGCAAGGAACAGGCTGTGATTGCGCTCAGGGCAGTCTGGCGCAGTGCAACGCAGATGATTGCTTTCGGGCGTCAGCTCGTTGCCACACGTCGGACAGCGATACGTCTGAGGTGAGTTGTCGTTCTGGGACATGGCGGTTTCTCCGGGATTTCAATATATAAGAAAGCGCCCGCCTTGAAAGGCGGGCGGCGTGTGCCCCATGCGGCATTCATCGCCAATATGCTGCCATTCATTTTAACATCCTGTGACAGTTTTGTAAAGCAATATCGCACACCCGCTCTCCGCCCGCCGTTAACATATCACGGGCGAGTTACAGAACCACAGTGACGCGGCGTCCATCACCGCGATGCGCCAGTGCGCCATGTCCCGAAACCCGGCGGCAAACGCTGTCAGACGGTCGCTTCCCAACTGCCCTCCTCCCAGCCATACTCGATGCCATGCCGCCGCAGCAGGTTTTGTAACCGTTCATCGGACTCGAGCAGTTCAGTGATCCGGCTGACGGCGGCGTTCAACACATCGCACATAACCTCGCGGTTCGCCGATAGATCGGCGGGAACATCGAACAGAAGGGTGAACGTGTGGCGCGTGTAACCGTCGCTGGCGTTCATTGCAAACTCCTTCATTGCACCTCTGAAAACGCATGGCGCATGATACCCTCTGAACGGCAGGTTTGCCCATGCCTCATGGAGCGATCAACCCGATGTGGCACAATCTTGCCGATGGCGATCATCTGGCGGCTGGCGCTGGCTTCGACAGGCTCAGCCCACGCCAGCCGCTCCACATCCTTCGTGTGTCCAGGTTCAGGTTGATCGCTCTACCAGCTATGTCCATCGATGCAGGCGCAAAGCAATGCCGCCCCAGACGCCAGCAAAGACGGCTGCGCCGAATACCCATCCCGATAGCGCAAACGCAGCAATCCCGGAGAGGAGCGTTCCCACCGTGCAACCGAGCGCCGTCATCGCGCCCCAACCCATCAACACCCCGCCGAGCAACGCCGTCACACTCCCGCCAGCGCGCGGCCACGCTGGTTGAAAGCGACCGGCAAGCAGCGCCGCACCGAACGATCCCAGCGCCAGACCCGCGATCAGCCAGCCGTTGTCGGTGATCGTCTGCACCACCTGCGTGGCGCAGCCAGCAAAACTATCCAGACCGTTGAGACGCGCTGGCAGCCATCCCGCCTGAGCCATCACCGTCCGGGTCAGGCTGCCAAGCTGTGACGTGACGCCGAGCGGTTCAACCCGCAGGTATGCCGCAACGCCGATGACTCCGACCAGCGCGCCGGTCACAAGCGGGTTCCAGCGGTCGCGGAAAATTGCTTCGCGCAGATATGTTATGTCGAGTTTACGTGCGGGGCGGGGCGGCAGCGGCGGAATGTAGCGCAGCAGCGCGAATGCCAGGATGCCCAGGATTGCCAGGTGAAGCAGGAGCGACCCGCCATAGCCGATCCAGTGCGGCAGCCAGACGACTGGCGCATCGGCGATCACCGCGACGTAGAGCCAGTTCCAGGTGCGGAACCCCAGACCGAAGCCAATCAGCGCGCCGATGAGCGCCAGCGGCGCATAGCCCGATCCCTCGCCGAGGCGGTAGAGATGCCCGCTGATGCACGCACCGGAAAGCGCCATCCCCAGTCCAAACGCCAGACCGGCAACGACCAGCGCAGGGCTGACCGGTCCGATATGGGCATCGGGCGCCAGCCGACCGCTCGCAGGGTTGGGCAGGAATGCGCCAAACACAATGGCATACCCGACGCCGCTTACCGCGAGCGCCGTCAGGATCGCGTAGAGCGGACCGGCATTGCGCTGCTCGATGAAGTCGCGGAAGATGCAGAAGAAACAGAAGCGACCACGCTCGAAGGCGACGCCAAGCGCGGCGCCGATCAGCAGTGAGAGCGCCGCCGACGCACCGCGCCCCGGCGTCGTCTGGAGCAGCCAGGCGCCCGCCAGCAGCGTGACGCACACTAGCGCCGCTCCGCCATACCGCAGCATGTCCGCCGCAGTCAGTTCAGGTTTGGAAGAAGCAGCCCGGTCAGCCGGGCTGCTTCCAGGCAATGCGTTCGACATCGTCGTCTACTTCACGCCCCAAATAGTGCCGGCGGGATTAGCGATCGGCACGCCGACGCTGTTGCCATACTCCGTCCAGGAACCGTCGTAGAGCGCCGCCTGATACCCCAGGATCTCACTGAGCACAAACCAGGTATGGCTGGCGCGCTCGCCGATCCGGCAGTAGGTGATGATCGGCTTGCTGCCGTCAATCCCGGCTTCAGCATACAACTGGCGCAGTTCCTCGACGCTCTTGAAGGTGCCGTCGTCCCTGAGCGCCTTTTTCCACGGAATATTGACCGCGCCGGGGATGTGACCCGCACGCACTGCCAATTCCTGGAACCCTTCCGGTGCGAAAATCTTCCCGCTGAACTCATCCGGCGAGCGGATATCAACCAGCACCCGATTGTCCTCGCCACGCACGACTTTCAACACATCCGGCAGAAACACCCGCAGATCGCTGCGCTGCCGAACGGTGAAATTGCCCGGCGGATATGTTGGCGCGCGCGTCGAGAGTTCGCGGTTCTCCGCTTCCCACTTGCTGCGGCTGCCGTCCAGCAACCGTACATCCTCGGCGCCGTACTGGCGGAAGACCCACGCGCCCCATGCGGCGAACCAGTTGTTGTTATCGCCGTAGAGTACGATAGTTGTGTCGTTGTTGATGCCCGCAGCGCGCGCCAGTTCCTGGAAGCGTTCCGGCGCAATGATGTTGCGCGATACCGTATCGACAAAATCGGTGGTCCAGACAAAGTTGACCGCGCCAGGAATGTGGCCGCGCTCGTATACCCCCGGCACAACGCTGACCTCAATCACGCGTACCTTCGGATTGTCGAGGTTCTGCGCCAGCCACTCAGTGCTGACCACGACATCCTCAAATTTGCGCGGTTCGCGCGGCGAACTTGCAGCCGCAGGAGCGGCAGGGGCGGTCGGCGCGACGGTCAATGGCGCCGCAGGCTGCGGTCGAGCGGAAGAAAAGATCGCCACAATGGCGAGCGTCACGAGTGCGCCGACAACAGCGGCGCCAGCAGTCCGCAACAGCGTTCTGTCCACAAGGTCCTCGCTTTCGGTATGTGAACGGTTTCCCTGGATGCACCGGTGCGAGCGCAGTATACCTGATATTCATAAGTTTGTCAATCAATTTAGTCAATAAAATAGTAGGGGCACGGCGCTGCTGCGCCCCCGGCAATGCAACAACAAGAGGCTTCAATGTGCTGAACGAGGGCTTATGAAAACTAAGAAAATAGTTTTGCATTCCCAAACGCTACGGACTGAGGCCCCAGCTGAGGCTGAGATCGAGAAAGCCCTGAAGGGGCTTCAATGGACTGAGCAAGGGCTTTAGCCCGCAGCCCCAAGACCGCGCGACCGGGCGGCGCGGGTTTACCGGATTTATTGCTTACTCCTCATTAGTGGTCTGTAAAGCGCGTTTTTCGGTGATAGTCCAGGCTGCATGGTCAGGCGGCCAGCACGCGCGTCCCTGCGGCGCTGCGCCCGGGCTGGCGACGGAAGTCGCGCCGGGCGGGCGTTCCGCCGGGCGTTCGCCCGTGCGGTTCGACACGCTCACCGCGCGTGGACGCCGCCGTTCCCGCCCGCGCAGGCGGACGGTCGGCCGCAGGACACCTTCAGGAGCGATTTCAATCGCTGGCCGCCGGAGCGTCGTTTCCTGACCCATCGCGCCGGCGCCCTTCCGGTGATTCATCGGTTGCATATGGCGAAGAATCCGCCGCGTTCTGATGCAATGATACCCTTAATCCTCATCATCTACCGGACGGGCGGGCGGATAGCGGAATAATGAGGCAACCCATCCTACACCCCCGCTAGCGGCGCGCCGCAGTGCGGGCACTGGCGCGCCTGCGGCGAAATGTCGCGGTGGCAGCGTCCGCAGGCGTAGTGCACCGGCTTACGCGGCACAATGATGACCTCCGGCTTTGAGACGACTAGCGCGCCATTCCACGTTCATGATGCATTTGTGGCTCTGTCGAAGACAACGAGAGTCGCACCGGCGCGCCCAGGGCTGCGGCAATCTGAAGAGCAAGCGCATCGACCGACGGCAACTCGTCGCGGGTCAGGCGCAGCACCGGCAAGCCAGCGCCGATCAGTGCGGCGTCGACGAACGCTGCGCGTCTGGCCTCTCCGGGGTGCATCACAAGCACTGCCAGGCGCGGCGCAGTTGTCTGCGCATCACATAGCACAAAGTCGATCACGATCTCCCGAATGCGCTCCTGGTATCGCTCCGGCTGAGTCGTGTGCGGTTCAACGTGCAGAATATCAGCCAGGCGCACGTCGGGCAGCACGGCAAGATCTTCGGGCGCGGCGGCATTGAGCGCTGCGAACAGCGTGCGGTGATCGCCGGTCAGGAGATGCGCATTCCGGGCATACGGCAGACGCGGCAGAAACTCTGGTTCGCGCGATGTGCGCTGTGACGCAGCAGACGCACGCGGGATCGCACTCCTGCCTGATGTCACAGCGCGCCTGCGCGGGTGCATCGCCGCCAGCGCCACAATAAATCCCGCAGTCACCAGCAATGCCGCAATCGTGAATGTAATTGCGACGATTGATTCCACAGCCTCATCCCTCCCCACCAGACTTCGAGTCCTCAAATATAACCCCTAACTCCTAACCCCTAACCCCTAACCCCTACTCCAAACAACGCTCCCCGCCACGCACTCCCACACACATCGCTTCGCCTGTCAGCGAACCGTAATCTGCGTGGTATACTACAGAGCGCATTTCTTTGAAGCGTGTGGCAATCAAAAGAGATGACGCATGCCTAGAGTGCATGATGTGCGTCTCTTGCAATGTGACTGGAGCGGAACGTGGATATGAGCCGCATAACTGGCGCGCCGGTGATGGAGTTTCACGTCGCCCGCAGCGCGCGTGACCGCTACCACTTTGATGAGTCGCTGTTCCAGTTCAGCGGCAACGTTATCTTTGCCAATTTTCACGCTGCGCGCCTCTTTGCGCAGAAGATGAACCAGAAGCGCGATCTGGCGCGCTTCCCGGAGCAGGCGGTGCGCGCCGGTCAGATCAGCGCCATGGGGCTGATCGACGAAATCCTGCATTACGTCGCCGCCACGTACCGCAAACGCACCCGCGAACGCATGCTCGCCGATGCGCTTGCCTGGCTCAATGAGCGCCTGGGAGCGGAACATGTCGAGAAGGCGCTGCGCGCCTTCTGCGATGCGTTCCCGCCGCTGGCTGTCTATCGCCGCGAACAGACCGTCGATGCGTACCTGGAGGGCGAAACCGGCGGCATGCCGCACCGCGAAGTGTCGCTTGAGGAGATGCTCATGCTCTGGCTGGAAAACATAAATCCAGCCTTCAATCCGTTCCTCGAATTGTTCGACGATGCGCACCTTGAGCACGATACGGTCTATCTCAAGATTATCGAGGAACTTGACCGCTTCTTCGCCACGCAACCGCCGCCAGCCGCCGTTCTGCCAGGCGTCACGAGTCGCACGCTGATCGAACTGTTGCGCGCGCCAGCGCTGGCATCGCCATACTCCCTCGAGGGACAGCTTAACTACATCCTTGAACACTGGGCTGGCTTCCTGGACCGATCCTTCCTCTACCGCTTGCTCAGCAGCCTGGACGTGATCAAGGAAGAAGAGCGCGTGCGCTTCGGCGTCGGCGGCGGCGACCTGACCGGCGCCTATGTGCCGGTCGCTGATTATCGCTACCTTGAGGCGGAGCCGGAACGCTACACCCCCGACCGTGAGTGGATGCCGCGGTTGGTGCTGCTCGCCAAAAACACGTTTGTCTGGCTCGATCAACTCAGCAAGTGGTATGGTCGCCCGATCAAGACGCTCGACCAGATCCCGGACGAAGAACTCGACACGATGGCGCGCCGCGGGTTCACCGGTCTGTGGCTGATTGGTCTGTGGGAACGCAGCGAAGCGTCGAAACGCATCAAGCAGATCATGGGCAACCCTGATGCCGTTGCATCAGCGTACTCGCTCTACGACTACAAGATCGCTGCGGCGCTCGGCGGTGAACCGGCGCTTGAGAATCTGCGCACGCGCGCCTGGCAGCGCGGCATCCGCCTCTCCGCCGATATGGTGCCCAACCACGTCGGCATCGACGGACGCTGGGTGATTGAACACCCCGACTGGTTCATTCAGCTTCCGTATCCGCCGTTCCCGTCGTACACCTTCAACGGTCCCGACCTGTCGAGCGATCCGCGGGTGGGCATTTTCATCGAAGACCACTACTACGACCGCACGGACGCCGCCGTCGTCTTCAAGCGCCTTGATCGCTGGACCGGCGAAGCGCGCTACATCTATCACGGAAACGACGGCACTAGCATGCCATGGAACGACACTGCGCAACTGAACTATCTCAAGCCTGAAGTGCGCGAGGCGGTCATTCAGACGATTCTGCACGTGGCGCGGCAGTTCCCGATCATTCGCTTCGACGCGGCAATGACGCTGACAAAGCGTCACTACCACCGCCTCTGGTTCCCCGAACCCGGAACTGGCGGCGATATTCCGTCGCGCGCTGGCTTCGGCATGACCCGCGCGCAGTTCGATGCTGCGATGCCGGAAGAGTTCTGGCGCGAGGTCGTTGATCGCTGCGCCGTCGAAGCGCCCGACACGCTCCTCCTGGCGGAAGCCTTCTGGCTGATGGAGGGGTACTTCGTGCGCACCCTGGGTATGCATCGCGTCTACAATAGCGCCTTCATGGTCTGCCTGCGCGATGAGGAAAACGCCAAGTATCGCCAGATTATGAAGAATGTGCTCGAGTTCGACCCGGAGGTGTTGCGGCGCTTCGTCAATTTTATGAACAACCCCGACGAGCGCACGGCGGTTGACCAGTTCGGCAAAGGCGACAAGTACTTCGGCGTCTGCACGATGCTGGTCACCATGCCAGGGTTGCCGATGTTCGGGCATGGTCAGATCGAAGGGTTTGCCGAAAAGTATGGGATGGAGTATTGTCGCGCTTACTGGGACGAGAAACCCGACGAGTGGCTGATCGCCCGGCACGAGCGCGAAATCTTTCCCCTGCTTCACCGACGCTATCTGTTTGCTGGCACCGACAACTTCCTGCTGTACGACTTCTATGCGCCCGATGGTCACGTGAACGAGGATGTGTTCGCGTACTCGAACCGCCACGGCGACGAACGCGCGCTGGTGGTCTACCACAACCGCTATGCCCATGCGAGCGGTTGGGTGCGCCTCTCGGCGGCGTTTATGGCGCGCACCGGCAAAGGCGATGAGCGCGCCCTGGTGCAACGCACCCTCGCCGAAGGGCTAGCGCTGCGCGCTGGCGACAACAACTACACCATTTTCCGCGACCACTGCAGCGGTCTGGAGTACATTCGCCACAGCCGCGATCTGGCGGAGCGCGGATTGTACGTGGAACTCGGTCCCTACGGCTACCACGTGTTCCTCGACTTCCGCGAGGTGACGGAGTATCCAGACGGACGCTATGGGCAGATCACCGCTTACCTCGGCGGGCGCGGCGTGCCGAGCATCGACATCGCGCTGCGCGAGATGTTCCTCCAGCCGGTGCTGACCCCCTTCCGCGCACTGGTCAGCGCCGCAATGCTGCGCGATCTGGCAGCCTGGGCGGACCAGCGCGCCATGAAGACGGGCGCTTTGCCCGTCTTCGATGGTAAAGAGGACGTCAGTGACAGTATGCTTGAAGGACCCGTCGCGGCGGATGAGCCGACGCCGGAGGAATTGGAGGCGCTTGCGCGGCGTCATGCAAACATCGAGGGCGCGTCTCCATCCGCCGAGGCGCAACCTGTCGTTGAGCCAGAGGAACTCCCGGCGATCGAACAGTTCGAGCAGCGATTACGCGCCTTCCTGACCGACTTTGCCGCCTTTAGCGGCAGAAGCGCCGATACTGACCGTATTGTTGCGGATGTGCGCCGCCGCCTCGAAACGGTCATCGACCGGCTGGTGTGCGCTGATGCGCGTCAGGCGCAGCAGATTGGCGCGCCGCTGGCGGACGACCCATCCCGCTGGGGAACCGCCGTCGCCTGGGCAGTCCTGCATCGCCTTGGGCTGATGTTCACGAATGACGACGTAGCCGGTCAAAGCCGCAGCCTGATCGACGAATACCTGCTGGGGCGCGCAGTGCAGGCGGCGTTGACGGAGTTTGGCTACAGCGACGACGTGGCTGCCGATGCTGTGACGCTGGTCAAGGCGCTGACGGCGCATCAACGCTGGCACGCAGCATACGCCAATGACGGACGCGCGCTGGCGGCGGCGTTGATGGCGGATGGCGACGTTCAGTCGTTCACACGAGTCAACCGCTTCCAGGGGATTTTGTGGTTCAACAAAGAACGCTTCGAGCGGTTGCTCCACTGGCTGGACCTGATCGCCGCCGTCGCCGTACAGGTGGAAGCGACGCCTGATGCCGACGCGATTCGCGCCGCCTGCGCGCGCCTGGTTGAAACGCTGATCGAAGCCGCAGAACGAAGCGGCTACCGCGTCGAGCAATTGCTGGCGGCATCGCGAAGTGAGGAGACCCTGACAGATACAGGAGCAATGTAATGCGTGCAATCCGTGTTCACGAGTATGGCGGACCAGAGGCGCTGCGTCTGGACGATATTCCCGTGCCGGAACCTGGACCAGGCGAAGCGCGGGTGAAGATCGCAGCGGCTGGGGTCAACTTCATCGACATTTATCACCGCAGCGGGCAGTACAAAGGCGCCCTGCCCATGATCCTCGGCATGGAAGCCGCCGGAATTGTGGACGCCGTCGGTCCCGACGTCAGTGATGTGCGCGTTGGCGACCGGGTCGTGTATGCCATGCGGCAGGGAGCGTATGCTGAGTACGCGGTCGTCCCGGCGGCGATGCTGGCGCCGGTTCCCGAAGGGATCGACCTGCAACAGGCGGCGGCGGTGATGTTGCAGGGCATGACGGCGCACTACCTGGCGTACAGCACCTACCCGCTGCGCCAGGGTGATGTGGCGCTGATCCACGCTGCGGCTGGCGGCGTCGGGCTGTTGCTGGTGCAGATCGCCAAACGCTGCGGCGCACGGGTGATCGGCACCGTATCGACGGAAGAGAAGGCGGAACTGGCGCGCGCCGCTGGCGCCGACGACATTATTCTCTACACTCAGGAAGACTTCAGCGCAGCGGTGCGACGGCTGACTGACGGCGCCGGCGTGCACGTCGTGTACGACTCGGTCGGCAAGACGACGTTTGAGGGCAGCCTGAACTGTCTGCGACCGCGCGGCTACATGGTGCTGTTCGGGCAGTCGAGCGGCGCCGTGCCGCCGTTCGATCCGCAGGTGCTGAACGCCAAGGGGTCGCTTTTTCTCACGCGCCCTTCGCTGGCGCATTATCTGTTGACGCGCGACGAACTCCTCTGGCGCGCTGGCGACCTCTTCAAGTGGATGGCGGCAGGAGAACTGAAGGTGCGCATCGACTCGACCTACCCGCTGGAGCAGGCGGCGGAAGCGCATCGCGCCCTGGCAAGCCGCGCCACCAGCGGCAAGCTGCTGCTGCTGCCCTGAACGGACGGTCACGCGAGCGCGGCGGGATGCCCGCACACCGCTTCAGGCATCAAGACGCCAAAACGCTCCCCTCTCCCGCGCTGCGGGAGAGGGGCTGGGGGTGAGGGCAAAAACGGGCGTCAGAATGCGGCACCCCCCTCGCACCCAAAAACTCCGCCCTTGAGAGCGCGACGCTTCTGGCGCGCCTGCCAGCGCGACTGTCACCTACAGACAACCAGACTCCTCCTTTCCCTCCTCGACCCGATCCAGCGTCGTATCCTGAAACGATGCCGGATCCTCAATCGGTTCGAGGTGGGTGAACACCGTCGTATTCGGCAGCGCCCTGCGCACATCGCGCTCGACGCGCTCCAGCAGCGTGTGCCCGCGGCGGACGCTCCATGTTCCCGGCACCAGCACGTGAAACGACACAAAGCGACGCGATCCGGATCGCCGGGTGCGCAAGGCGTGAAAGACAATCCCTTCATCACGGAATGGCGCCAGCGTTGCATCCAGCACCTCGCGCTCCGCCGCCGGCAACGCCGTATCCATCAACCCCGCCACTGAACGACGCAGCAACTGTATGCCGGACCAGACAATATGCCCGGCGACCGCCAGCGCAATCAGCGGGTCAAGGACATACCACCCCGTCAGACTGACCAGCGCCACGCCAAGGATGACGCCAGCCGAGGTGTACACGTCTGCCATCAGGTGGTGAGCGTCGGCTTCGAGCGTGATCGACTCATAGCGCCGACCGGCGCGCAGCAATATCTGCGCCACTGCCAGGTTCACCAACGACGCGATCACCGCAATCGTCAACCCCAACCCCGGCTGCTCAATCGGTTGCGGATGCAGAATGCGCTGCACCGCAGCAATCGCAATGCTCGCGGCGGCAATCAGAATAAGCGCCCCTTCAACGCCGCTGGAGAAGTATTCCGCTTTCTCGTGACCATACGTGTGGTCTTCATCAGGCGGCTGCGCCGCAATCGTCAGTGCGATCAGCGCAATGATCGCCGCCACAAGGTTGACCAGCGATTCGAGCGCATCCGACAACAGACCGACCGAGCCGGTCACCAGATAGGCGCCCGCCTTCAGCGCAATGACGACGATAGACGCCGCAATCGAAAGCCAGGCGAAACGGGTAAGCGAGGAGCGTCCGTTCATTGCGTCCCGCCTTCCAAATCATAGAAACGCTGACGCAAGCGCGCGAAGGCGCAGAGGTGCATCGTGTTGATTGCAAGGCTTTGCGCCTGTGCATCTTCGCGTCAATCTTTTCGAGCAATTCTGGAAGCGCCGCTGGGTGCACTGGCGCGTTCCGGCATCGTCGCACCTGCGGAACTCCCGCGAGTCGTGGTACACTGGAATTATGACCATCATCCCGTCAGATACAATCACGACGATCCACAACACTCCGCACCGACTGGTGTTTGAGTTCGCCGGCGCTGGCAGTCTGGCGCTCTACTGGCTGCACAGCGTTCCCGGATCATCGCGCACCGTGCTGGAAGCGACCGACCGGTACGCTGCGGCATCGCTCGCCGACCTGATCGGCAGGACGCCGGAAAAGTTTGTGTCCGCCGACACAGCGCGCGTGATGGCTGAGTTTGCCTACCGGCGCGCCATGCGCCTGACCGACGGCGCCACACCCTGCCTGGGAGTCGCCTGCACCGCCGCCATCGCCACTGATCGCACGAAACGCGGACCACACGGGTGTTCTATCGCCGTATACGATGGCGCACAGGTGCGAACCTTCGACCTGACGCTCGCAAAGGGCGCGCGCGACCGCGCTGGCGAGGAACAGATCATCAGCCTGCTGATTATACGCGCAATCGCCGTCGCATGTGGCGTTGCAGCGCCCGATCTTGAACTGGAACCATCGGAAACCCTGGATGCGCGCGAAGAGACGCACCCCGACCCGCTGACGCTCCTCTTACGGGGAGATGTTGAGCGCGTTTTTGTCGGTAGTGACGGGCGCATTCATCTGGAAGGCGCCCCGCCGGTCGCGCTGCTGTCCGGCTCATTCAATCCGCTCCACGCCGGGCACGAGCAACTGGCGCAGGCGGCTGCGGCGCTGCTCGGCGCGCCGGTCGCGTTTGAACTCCCGGTTCTGAACGCTGATAAGCCGCCGCTGGGGTACGCCGAACTGGAACGCCGTCTCGAACAATTTCGTCGGCGCTACCCGGTTGTACTGAGCCGCGCGCCGCTCTTCGTCCAGAAGGCGCAACTGTTCCCAGGATGCACATTCGTGATAGGCTACGACACCGCCATCCGGATCATCGACCCGCGTTACTATGGCGGCGAAGCCGAACGCGACGCCGCGTTCGCAGCGATCGCCGCGCAAGGATGCTCATTCCTGGTCGCTGGGCGCGTCAGGGATGGCGTTTTCCGCACTCTGGCGGACATCGACATGCCCTCCTTGCTGCGCCCGCTCTTCCGTGAACTGCCTGAGCGTCTGTTTCGCGTCGATCTCTCCTCGACCGCCATTCGCGACGCTTATCGGGAGACCGCCTCGCATCACGCGGAGTGACATCCACATCTAAGGATTGACGCAAAGGCGCAAAGGCGCAAAGCCGCGTTATGGGTCTCGAATTGCATCTGCGCGCCTTTGCGTTAACCTTTCCAGAACATCCTCTCAGGCTACATATCGACCTGCCGCGGCATAATCGGCAGTTCGTCGACGCGCACGGTCGGCGGAAGGGTGCAGACCCAGAGAATAACCTCCGCCACATCGCTTGCGGTCATCAGGCGGCGGCGAAACTCTTCGCCGGGGTTGAGCGGCTCCAGCTCAGTGTTGATCAGACCGGGGAAAATGGTGGTGACATATACATTGTACGGGCGCAGCTCCGCGCCAAGCGCCTGACTGAGACCGTCGAGCGCGAATTTAGCGGCGCAGAACGGTGCAATGTTGGCGATGCCGATTTTGCCGACGCGCGACGCGATGTTGATAATTGTGCCGGAACGCTGCCGCTTCATATGCGGAATGACCGCACGCGCCGCGTAGAACGTTCCGTGCAGGTTGGTTTCAATCACCAGGCGAAAATCATCGTTGCTGAACTGTTCGAGCGGCGCGATTTTATGCGTCACGCCCGCCGAGTTCACCAGAATGTCAATGCGTCCGAACAGATTTACTGCGCTTTCAACCAAACGATCAACCTGTTCGGAGTCGGTCACATCGGTAGGAATGGCAACCGCTTTGCCGCCGTCTCCCGCAATCTCCGACACCAGCGTTTCCAACCGTTCCCGGCGTCGGGCCGCCGCCACAACCGTTGCACCCTCACGAGCCAGCGCGCGAGCAGTCTCATATCCCACGCCGCTCGACGCCCCAATCACAATAGCCGCTCGACCTTGAAGCCGCATACGTTTTCTCCCGCATTGGCGCACAATTCTCCTGAGAGGATTATACCTGTCGCAGCGTCAGGCGGCAACCCCGGTTCCGCCAGGAAGGTGTAGTTATGCATTGGCGGGATGTTGGAGTTTCGACTGGCACGGTGCGTGGGAACACCCAGACCCGCACGGATTGGGATAGACTCCCGCGTGACACTTCATTACCAGCAGATCCGTACGAATCCGTCGCATCCGTGCATATCCGTGTTCCCATTACACTCGCACCCCCATCAGGCGCCGCCGCGCAAATCTTGCGGCGCGCTATGCTACAATAGCGCTGCACCCTGAAGCGTCTGGTTGACGAGAAGGAGAACAGCCATGGCGAGAAAAAAGACGATCCGCGACATCGATTGGAACGGCAAACGCGCGCTTGTTCGAGTTGATTTCAACGTGCCGCTGGAAAACGGGCAGATCACCGATGACACCCGCATTCGCGCTTCACTGCCGACGATCCGCTACTTGCTGGAACACGGCGCAGCCGTCATTCTTATGTCGCATCTGGGGCGACCGAAGAACAAAGTCGTCGAAAGCATGCGTCTGGCGCCAGTCGTGGCGCGTCTGGCGGAACTCCTGCCTGAAGCGAAGGCGGTCAAAGGTACGCAGGCGACCACTGGTCCGTCAGTTGAGGCGGCGGTGCAGGATCTCAAGCCCGGCGAAGTGCTGGTGCTCGAAAATACCCGTTTCGACCCGCGCGAAGAAGCCAACGACGAGAGCATGGCGCGCGAACTGGCAAAACTTGGCGATGTCTACGTCAACGACGCCTTTGGCTCGGCGCACCGCGCCCATGCCTCGACGGAAGGCGTGGCGCGATTCCTTCCCGCCGTCGCCGGTTTTCTGATGGAAGCCGAACTCGCCGCACTTCAGGGCGCGTTGGAAAATCCAGCCCGTCCCTTTGTCACGATCATCGGCGGCGCCAAGATCAGCGACAAGATCGGCGTCATCAAAAACCTGCTTACCAAAGTCGATGCGCTGCTCATCGGCGGCGGCATGGCTAACACCTTCCTGCTCGCTCAAGGGTATGAGATGGGCGACTCGCTGGTCGAGCCGGACTCCGTCCCGACCGCAAAAGAGCTTTTGGAACAGGCGGCAAGCAGCGGCGTGCGCTTTATGCTGCCGACCGATGTGGTAATCGCCGATGCATTCAGCGCCGATGCCAACCGCAAGGTTGTGCCAGTGAGCGAAATCCCGGCCGGCTGGCGCGTAATGGACATTGGACCCGAGACGGTCCGCGCCTATAGCGAGGTTATTACAGGCGCACAAACGGTAATCTGGAACGGACCGATGGGAGTGTTCGAAATGGCGCCGTTCGCCGAAGGCACCCGCGCCATTGCTGAGGCAGTGGCGAAGTGCCCGGGCATGACAATCGTCGGCGGCGGCGACTCGGTGGCCGCCGTGGAGCAGATGGGACTGGCTGACAAGATCCGCCACATCTCGACTGGCGGCGGCGCATCGCTCGAACTGCTGGAAGGGCGTGTGCTGCCCGGCGTTGCCGCATTGAACGATGCAGAGTAAAAGTGGACAGGCGCAGCGGAGACGGTGGCGCGTTCCGTTTCCGCTGCACCTGTCATTTCACGCCAGCCCTTCATTTTCAAGCCACGTGCTTACGGCTGCATCGTCGGCGGCGGGGTTTCCTCCAGGAATGTAGCGAAACCGGTCGCCGTAACTTTCCATGATAAGCGCGCTGAGTTCCTGATTTGCCGGGCTTTGATCGCCTTCGGTGATAGATACAACGTTCCCGGTCTGTAGATCAAGAAATGAACTGACCGCCGGGTCTGTAAGCGCCAACGCCGCGCGAATCTGATCACGATTGTATGTTACTGCCACGCTTGATCCTCCCCTGTCGCGCCGCCAGATCGGCGGCATTTCCGGTATCACCCGTCGGCGCCCATCGCGCGATGTCCGACGAACGACGCCGCTCATGGTATACGATAGAGGTCCGTATTGCAAGTGGGGACCTGCGCGGATAACGGCGCATAACCCGGCGAAACCTTGTAAGGGAAACGTGCGTAATTCTTGCAGAATGGTAAAGTCGCATGGTGGAGCTCTCTGACGAAGACACACTCATCACACGCTCCATCGACGGCGATCATGACGCCTTTGCCCATTTGATGAAACGCTACGAGGGCGCCGTGTTCAATCTGGCGTACCGTATGCTGGGAAATGCGCACGAGGCGGAAGATGCCAGTCAGGAGATCTTTCTGAGGGTCTATACGAATCTGGCGCGATTCGACAAGGAGCGAAAGTTCTCCACGTGGCTATTGTCGATTGGCTCGAACTATTGCATTGATCGATTGCGACGGCGGCGCTTCGCCTGGCTGACAATTAATGACACCGTACTGACGATGCCTAGCCCGGCGAAAGGACCAGAGCGCACCGCTATCGAGCGTGAAGAGCGCGATGCAGTCCAGCGCGCGCTGCTGCGCCTGCCGCCCGCCTACCGCGAAATTGCGGTGCTGCGGTACTGGAACGACCTGTCGTATGAAGAGATCTGTCAGGTGACGGGGTTGCCAGAGAGCACAATTAAGACACGGTTGCACCGCGCACGTCGCATGCTTGCCGACGCGCTGCGCGCCGAGGGCGTGGCGACTGAAGAAGTATCGTTGCGGGAGTGAGCATACCCTTATGTCTTCGAATAATCACGATCATACTGATCCCTTGCGTGACGTGTTGCTGCGCAGCGGCGCCCTCGAGCGCCGCGAACCAACCGTTGACCTGGCGGAGGCAGCAAGACGTCGCCTTCCCCACGCGCCGCCGCGCGTTGTCGCCCGACGCGCCGCCAGGCATCGGCTTCTCGTACAGACAGTGACAGTCCTGGCGCTGGCGTTGCTGCTCGTTCCAGCGACAACCGGTGCGTATAACCTGATACGCGGCGTTGAAACCCCGATGGGAACGCTTGCCAGCGCTACCGGACAGGCAAATGTGCGTGCGGCGCTGCTTGCCGCCACTGGTCAGCGCTTCGACGCTCCGCTGATCCGCAGTCTGATTGCGGCGCTGGTCTGGCTGGTTCAAATCGTCGTGATTGCGCTGATTATCGGATTCTGGCCCCGCCGCAGCGCCGCGGCAGGCGCAACGTTGCTTGTCGCGCCGCTGCGAGCGATAGGAACCGGCGTTCTGGCAATCGGTGCGCTGAGCATTGTTGTCGGACTCGTGCTGACATTGCTGACTGCAACAGTTATTGGTCTGCCGGTCGCAGCCGGGGTGGCGCTGCTGGCGCATGCGCCCGTCGTTCTCGGCATTGCAGTCGGTGTGCGCGCTATGGGGCTGCGCTTCTCCGGATATCACCCGTCTCATGACTTCGACCGAAGCCTGATCGCAGCAGCAGCGGCGCTGGCGCTGCCTGCCGCCCTTGCGGCGTTCTTCTCCCTGCCTGCCGCGCTTCTAACGATCTACCTGCTGGCAGTTCCCGGAATTGGTGCGCTGGTTCTGAGCGAGGGCGGAATACGGATGCCGGTGGGGTTAGGGGTTAGGGGTTAGGGGTTAGGGGTTAAGGGTTAGGGGTTAAGGGTTAGGGGTTGCGAGAGGCCGGAACCAGGAAGCGGAGATGTTTCAGCGAGCGGTGTGTGGAGAGGGAGACGACAGGGTATCCTGATGCCTTTTTTCCCCCATCCCCCCGTCCTCACAAGGGTAGAGTTTTTTAGAGTACAAGGAGTGTTCGCTGCATCCCGACGCCCGTTTTTGCCCTCACCCCCAACCCCTCTCCCGCGCTGCGGGAGAGGGGAGCGTTTTGGCGTCCTGATGCCTCAAGGGGGCGATGCAACGCAAAGGCTTTCAAAAGAAATCTACGCTCGTGAGGGGCGCCCGCCCCGACCCTCACAAGTGTAGAGTTTTCAGGCGCGCCCTCGTGTTGCATCGCTCGTTTCAGGCATCAGGACGCCCTGACTCCCCCTTCTCCCACGCTGTGGGAGAAGGGGGCAGGGGGATGAGGGAAAAAGGCGTCAGGACGAGGCAAACACCCCTCGCACCCCAAAAATTC
>JAUQOW010000064.1 GCA_030550675.1 Chloroflexota bacterium | reverse complement strand
GTTGCAATGCAACGGCTCTCCCGTCGCGCCGGATTCTTGATTAATCGTCCATATTAGCGATCATTGCGTCGGCGAACTGTGAGGTCTTGACCTCCTTCGCGCCGGTCATCAGGCGCGCGAAGTCGTAGGTGACGATCTTTTGAGAAATGGTCTTCTCAAGCGCGCGGATGATCAGATCCGCCGCCTCGGTCCATCCCATATAGCGCAGCATCATGTCGCCGCTCAGGATGACGCTGCCCGGATTGACTCGATCCTGATTGGCGTACTTCGGCGCTGTGCCGTGGGTCGCCTCGAAGATGGCGTGACCGGTGATGTAATTGATATTCCCTCCGGGCGCAATCCCGATGCCGCCGACCTGCGCCGCCAGTGCGTCGCTCAGGTAGTCGCCGTTGAGGTTGAGGGTGGCGATGACATCGAACTCCTCCGGTCGCGTGAGCACCTGTTGCAGGGTAATGTCGGCAATCGCATCCTTGATAAGGATCGCTCCTGCAGC
This sequence comes from Chloroflexota bacterium, assembly GCA_030550675.1. Taxonomy (GTDB): domain Bacteria; phylum Chloroflexota; class Chloroflexia; order Chloroflexales; family Roseiflexaceae; genus Roseiflexus. The sequence goes on along the minus strand of JAUQOW010000064.1, from coordinate 21,540 downwards.
CAGCGCCTCGCGCTGTTCAGCGTTCGCCGCCGCCTCGCCCTTTTCCGCTTTGGTGCGTTCCCACTGCGCCCATGTGTACACGTGCTCGCCGAAGGCGCGTTCTGCAAGCGCGTATCCCCAGTCGCGGAACGCTCCCTCAGTGAACTTCATGATGTTGCCTTTATGAACAAAAGTGACGCTCCGGCGCCGGTGAGTGATGGCGTACTGAATGGCGGCAGCTACCAGGCGCTCCGTTCCCAGCCGACTCACAGGTTTGATGCCGATGCCAACCTCAACGGCGCCTTCTTCCCCGCCGTCTCCCAGCATGGCGAGAAACTCACGCGCTTTATCCGCTGTGCCGAAGCGGATCTTCTCGAAATCCTTCGGGAACGTCGTGCGGAGAAAGTCGAGCACTTTCTGCGCTTCAGGAGTGCCGGCGGCGTACTCGATGCCAGCGTAGATGTCTTCCGTATTCTCGCGGAAAATGACCATATCAACCAGTTCGGGACGCTTGACCGGCGATGGAACGCCCTGGAAGTAGCGCACCGGACGCAGACAGACGTACAGATCGAGCAACTGGCGTAGCGCGACGTTCAGACTCCGAATGCCTTTGCCCACTGGCGTAGTCAGCGGACCCTTAATGCCGACCAGGTATTTCTTGAACGCTTCAACCGTTTCATCCGGCAACCAGCTGCCGGTCAGGTTGAACGCTTTCTCGCCTGCCAGCACCTCGTACCACATCAATTTCCGCCGACCGCCATACGCTCGCTCGACGGCGGCATCGAAGACGCGCACGCTCGCCCGCCAGATATCGGGACCGGTGCCATCGCCTTCGACATAGGGAATGATGGGCATATCTGGCACGTGAAGGCGCCCGTTCTGGATCGTAATCGGATCTCCTTCGGGCGCACGGTTGCGCGTCGCAGTCATAGCCTCTGGACCTCCAGATGTGTTACAGCGGTTTCGCACCATTATAACAGGCTTCCTGATCCTCAATGATCACCCCTGTTGTAAACGGTATTTTGACTTGAACTCCACTATGTCCTTTCATATAATAGCCATGCAATGGCGAGATTATGCTTCCCCTGGTGACCATAGTTTTTTCCCCCGCTATGAACGAGGGGCAGGGTAAGGCTTGTGATAACGACTGCTGCCGGGGTGCGGGAGGAAGAAAGATGACGCGCCAGTTTCCAGCGCGTCGCGCAACAGACGTTTTTCTGACGCTCATCGCGATGCTCGCCTGCATTGTGATGGGGGCGTGGCACGCTGCGCGCTCCGATGGACGCTCGATGCGCGTCGCTCGCGCTGCGACAACAACGATTACGGTCACAACGACACGCGATGAAATTGATGGAGATACGTCCTCGTTTGAGAGCCTGATCGATAATCCGGGCGGCAGCGGCATATCGCTGCGTGAAGCGCTGACCGCCGCCAATGCTGAGCCTCATGGTCCGCTGCTCCGCATCCACTTCGCTATCCCCGACAGCGATCCTGGCTACGAGTCCAGCGCCATGATCTGGCGCATACGCCCTAATTATCTGGCATTGCCCCCTCTGACGCGCGGGAATGTCGTAATTGACGGTGCAACCCAGCCCGGCGCCAGTCTGTACCCCGTCATCGTGATTGATGGAACAAATGTGTACGAAGGAGAGGGCGGGCTAAACGGACTGACTATCGCTTCTGCCAGGAATGTCATTCGTAGTCTGGCGTTCGTGTCGTTTTGGGATGCGGGTATTGTGATTGAAGGTGCGTCGGCTCACAATAATGTGATTGCCGGATGCTTCATCGGCGTCGTGAGAGACAACATAGAAGGCATTCCCAACTACTATGGCGTCGAGATCCGCAACGGCGCTTATAACAACCTGATTGGCGGCGACACGCCTGCAGATCGCAATATCATCGGAGGGAACGATAATGCGGGCATTCGCATCGATGGCAGCGCCACGATCAGCAATACCGTCGCGGGAAACTGGATAGGCGTTCACGCCAGTGGAACGCGTACAGCAGGCAATGCATACTACGGCGTTGTTGTCAGCGACGGTGCGCACCGCAATACCATCGGCAGATCGGGCAACGGCAACGTAATTTCGGGGAATGCCCACGGCATCATGATCTGGAACGCCCATGAGAACAGCATTCTCGGCAATACCATTGGTCTGGCGCCCGACCGATCCACGCCAATGGGCAATCGTGTGGGCGGGGTATTCCTGATTGACGGCGCCAGCAGGAATGTGGTCGGCGGCGCAACGATCAATGAGCGGAATATCATTTCCGGTAATGGATACGGGGTCTTCATCGGTCAGTTCTACGGAACGACATCTCTTAAAGCGCGTCTGAACCGCGTCGTGGGCAATTACATCGGCGTCGACGCCAGCGGCGTCCTTCCGCGTGGAAACATCCGGGACGGAATCCTGCTTGGCGAAACGGTTGAGGCTGCGCTTATCGGCGGCGACGCTCTGGACGCGGGCAATATCATAGCCTACAACGGCGGAAATGGCATAACGGTCGCCGGTTCGATCAATCGCATTGCCTACAACCTGATCGGCATCGGCGCGGACGCCGCGACGCCGCTGGGGAATCAGCGTCATGGCGCGCTGATCACCGGCGACGGCAATATCGTCGGACCATCCAATACGTTTTCTGCCAATCAATTGTCTGGTCTGCTGATCGAAGGCGATAACACGTTCGTCCACGAAAACGCCATTGAATCCAATGCCCGGTCCGGGATGTGCGTCAAGGGAGACGGTGCGACGCTTATTAGCAATACGATACGGTTCAACCGGGCGCTGGAAACGCCATGGAGCGGCTTCGACGCCCGGCGCGACGATTGCTTGCTGGCAGGCGGCATCGTTCTCACAGGAACGTCGTTGACCCTGATCCGCAGCAATACGATCAGCGAGAACGCAGCGACGGGAGTAATAATCTCCGGCGGAGTGCGAAATCGTGTGACGGGCAACAGTATTACGGCGAATGCTGGCAGCGGCATTCTCCTGATCAATGGCGCCAATGGAGGCATTGCACCACCAACAATTCAGTCCGTCAATCAAACGGAGGTGCGCGGCGTCGCCTGTCGTGATTGTCGTGTCGAGATTTTCGCCGATCCCGCCGATCAGGGGCGCGAGTTTCTCGGCGCTGTGCGCGCGTCGGAGGAAGACGGCGCGTTCTCATTCACTATTTCCGCCAACGCTCTTGCTTCGCTGCACATTACTGCAACCAACACCGACGCCGACGGCAATACGTCGGCATTCGCCGCCGGGGTCGATGTGCCATTGCCATCGCCTACACCGATTCCGCCGACGCCAACGCCAACGCCGACGCCAACGCCCACCTCTTACACAATTCATTTGCCGCTGATTGTTCACTAGCCGCTGCGTCTAACCTGCCATCAGCGCTTCCTGCGGGCTGCGCACGGTGGTGATGTCGCGCAGTTGAATGTTCTGCTGCGTCAGTGTCAGCGCCACATCCGAGGAGATACCGCTCAACGTCACGCGGCAGCCAAGCAGCTTGAGCGCCTGCGCTGCGTTGATCAACGCCTGTGCGACCATTGTGTCCACGGTTGAGACGCCGGAAATGTCGATGATCACGTGGTGTGCGCGCTGGTTGTGCGCCGCTTCGAGCAGGCGTGCGGTGAGCATCACTGAACGGCGGCTGTCGAGGTTGCCGACGATCGGCGCGAACAGGACGCCGTCGGCGATCGTGATGGCTGGAACTTCCAGTGTGGCGACCAGATCGAGCAGGCGGCGCTGTTCTTCGAGTTGCGCCTGCTGCGCGGCATTGGCGGCTTCCAGCGCCCGCGCCTGATCCTCCGCCCGCGCCTGCGCCGCCTCCGCCCGCTTCCGCGCCTCATCCGCCTGCCGCGCCGTGGTGTCGAGCACTGCGCGCGCCAGCAGCAAGATGCCGACGAGCATCACATACACGATAGGATCGTAGACGCTGAACGTCATCCCGGCGGCAACCACTCGACCAATGTAAATAGAGGTGGTTACACCTGCGCCGATAATCACCCATAACGGACTGGTCATCGCCAGCGCCAGCGCTGCTGGGAACAGCAGAGCCATTGGAAGGATTGCCACTTCCCTGTCCGGAGTGAGACTGAGGGCAAATGCCACCATGATTGAGGTGATAATGACCAGTATATTTGGCGCATGACGCCATCCGCGACGGTAGGCTTCCAACAACGCAACGTTGATTAGCGCTGAAATGCCGGGAGTTGCAGCGGTGATCCAGTTCCCGTTAAGGGCGAGCATAAGGAAGAAGATGATATTGCCGACGATGAGTATCCCCAGCCCCCAGATAACGACCTGTCGTTGTGTGATGATCATCGGATGGTTGCTCCTTCGTGGCGTTGACTTGAATAACGCTGCGTCGCTTTCGTGGCGAAAAGCGCAAGCAATGCGCGCAGTGCGCAACAATATGTTGATATTGTGCCGCCAGGTTGCGCACTCTCTGAGAAGAAGATCAATCAGATATGCGACAATCTCGTGATCGGCGTCGGCTTCGACCGGCTCAGCCCACGCCAACTGCTCCGCAGGTGTAAGCGTGTTTGTCCAGGGTTAGATTGATCTTCCTGTGAACTCCGGGCTAAAGCCCTCGCTCAGGGCGTAGAAACCCCCTTGGGGCTTGCCCAATCTCCGCCAGAGCGTCAGCCCGTAGCGTTCGGGGATGCCAAACTACGTTCGCTTCATCAACTCGCAGCGCCTCGGCAGCGTCGAACTATCTTTCTTTCGGATGGACTCTCAATGTCGAACACGATAGAGAAGCACTGTATCCGCCCAAATGGTACCATGCTTAGCGGGCGGAAAATATTGCCATACTGGTACAAAGCGGTTACAAAACAGCAGCGGCGACTCCGTTGTTGCCGGAGCGCCAGCGCCACGCCAGGAGAATGGAATGCCTGCATACGACGCGGTCATTATCGGCGCCGGTCCCAATGGGCTGACGGCGGCATGCACACTGGCGCGCGCCGGACGACGGGTGCTGCTTATCGAAGCGCGCGAGACCGTCGGCGGCGGCGTGTCGTCGGGTGAGACGACCCTGCCCGGCTTCATCCACGACCTCGGTTCGGCAGTGCATCCGTTCGGCGTCGCTTCACCGGTGTTCCGTGCGCTACAATTGGGGCGTTTTGGGCTGTCCTGGATTCAGCCGTCTGCGCCGGTAGCGCATCCGCTCGATGGCGGTCGCGCAGCGCTGCTGGAACGCTCAGTCCGCGCCACCGCCGCCTGGCTCGGTCGTGACGGGCGGGCGTATGAGCAGTTAATGGCGCCGCTGGTGCGGCTGTGGGACCGGATTCAGCCGCTGGTGCTGAACCCGTTGCGCTTTCCGAGCCACCCATTCGCCGGAGCGTACTTTGGCGCACTGGCGCTGCTGCCGGTCACGCTGCTGGCGCGCGCCTTCTTCCGCGACGACGCGGCGCCAGCGCTGCTCGCCGGGCTTGGGGCGCATTCGTTGCTGCCGCTGGAAGCGCCGCTGACATCGGCGCCCGCACTCGTGCTCGGCGCGCTTGGGCATGCCGTCGGCTGGCCCATTCCACAAGGCGGTGCGCAGGCGATCGCCAGTGCGCTGGAAGCCTGCCTGCGCGCCAGCGGCGGCGAGATTCGCACCGGATGGCTGGTGCGGCATATTGACGAGTTGCCGGATGCCAGAGCGTACCTGTTCGATACTTCGCCGCGCCAGTTGATCCAGATCGCTGGCGAGCGCCTGCCCGCGTGGTATCGCCGCCAGTTGGAGCGCTTCCGCCATGGACCGGGGGTGTTCAAACTCGACTATGCGCTCGACGGTCCGGTTCCCTGGACAAACCACGCCTGTGCGCGATCAGCGACGGTGCATCTTGGCGGAACGCTGGAGGAAATCGCTGAGTCGGAGCGAGCGCCGCACTGCGGCGAACACGCGGCGCGCCCCTACGTCCTTCTGGCGCAACCAACGCTGTTCGACCCGACCCGCGCGCCGCCGGGGAAGCATATCGCCTGGGCATACTGCCACGCGCCGCACGGTTCGAAGGTCGATATGACGGCTGCCGTCGAAGCGCAGATTGAGCGCTTTGCGCCCGGCTTCCGCAACCGCATTCTGGCGCGGCGCACTATGAACTGCGCCGATATGGAAGCCTGGAACCCCAACCTGATCGGCGGCGACATCAGCGGCGGCTTACCCGACTGGCGACAACTGATCACCAGACCAACTCTCAGTTTCACGCCGTACCGCACCCCGGCGCGCGGCATCTACCTCTGCTCCGCCTCAACGCCGCCAGGACCGGGGGTGCATGGCATGTGCGGCTATCACGCCGCCTGCGCCGCACTCGCCGATATGGGGTGAGCGGATGCGGCTTCTTCTCCCAAAACCAGGCAGGCTTCGGGAGCGAATTGGACGGTGATCGACGACCCTGGCTGCGGCGGGCGCAGTTGCGGATTGTTGAAGAGATCGAAGTGCAGTTTGTTTGAGGCGAGACCGAGCCGCACCCGCACAATCGAGCCGAGAAACGTCACATCTTCGACCGTGCCGCTCAGTCGGTTGACCTCGCCGTTCACCTGCCCGTTGAGTGCAATCAGTTCGGGACGGATGGCAAGGCTGATGGCGTCGCCGGAGCGATGCTGCGTCAGCGGACGCGCAACGCGGACCAGCTGCCCTTCGACCGTCACAAGCCCGATGGCGGCGTCAACAACCGTCGCCTGGATCAGGTTGAGCGTGCCGACGAACGACGCAACGAAGCGCGTCGCCGGGAAGTTGTAGACCTCGAACGGCGTGCCGATCTGCTCGATCCGCCCGCGACTCATCACCACGATCCGGTCGGAGAGCGCCATCGCCTCTTCCTGGTCGTGGGTGACATAAATGGTCGTGATGCCAAGCTGCCGCTGAATTTCGCGGATCTCCTGGCGCAGCGACGCGCGGATCTTGGCGTCGAGCGCCGAGAGCGGCTCATCGAGCAACAGCAGTTTCGGTTGAATGGCGAGCGCGCGCGCCAGCGCCACGCGCTGCTGCTGACCGCCGGACAACTGGTATGGGTAGCGTCGTCCAAACTCCGACATATGAATGATCCGCAGCAGTTCCTCAACGCGCGCACGGATCTCACTCGCCGGACGGCGCGCAATTTTCAGACCGAACCCGATATTGTCGGCGACGGTCATGTTCGGGAAGAGCGCATACGACTGAAACACCATGCCGATATTGCGGCGGTTGGGCGGCGTATCGGTCACATCAACGCCATCAATGATAATTCGCCCTGCGGTTGGCTTCTCGAACCCGGCGATCATCCGCAGCGTCGTGGTTTTCCCGCACCCCGACGGTCCCAGGAATGAGACGAATTCGCCGCGCTCGACCGCAAGGTTGAAGTTTTCGACGGCGACAGAAGCGCCAAAACTTTTGTGTATGTTGATCAGTTCGAGAAACGCCATACACCCCCCAATCAGCGCGGTCCTGCCACGCGCGCCTGCGCGCCCTGACCGATCCGCTGAATCGCCGCAATTGCCGCCCATGTCAGCGCAAAACTGATGATCGCCAGCGCCGACGGTTCGTACACCCGACTGCTGGCAAGCCGGTTCATATACGGACCGAACGCCGGTTGCGCGAGCAGTGCGGCAATTGTGAACTCGCCCATCACAATAGCAAACGTGATGAACGCGCCGCTCAGCAGCGCCGTATACACATTTGGAAAAATGACCTGCGCCAGAATTGTGAACCACCCTGCCCCCAGACTCTGCGCCGCTTCGGTCAGGTCGTGAATGTTGATCGCGCGCAGCCCTGTGTCCACTGCCCGATACATGTACGGAAACGACAGAATGACATACGAGCCGACCAGCAACACCCACAACCCTTCGCGGCTGTCGGTGAGCGGGGTGCGACTGTAGGTGCGCGCCAGGCTGAAGACCAGCACAACCGCAGGAACGACGAACGGCAGCAGCGTGAAGAACTCGATAACCGGGCGCAGACGCGGCAGGCGCAGTTGCACCCAGTACGCCGTCGGCACAATCACCAGCGCACTGATCACAATCGTCGCCAGCGCCGTCTGGAACGAGAACCAGAAACTTTCAACGAACTTAATGTCGTTGAGCACATTCGCATACGCAGCGAAGCTCAATTCGCCGCGGCGAGCGCGCAACGAAAAGTCGAACGTGGCGTAGAGCGGCACAAGAAAGTACGTTGCGCCGACGATGAACCAGAACCAGGACCAGAACCGTTTCAGCATCGTATTACGAACGCAGCCAGCGCGCCGAGAGGCGCTGGAGCCAGGTGTACAGACCGATACAGACGCCCATGATGACGATCATTCCCAGTGCAAGCGCGTTGCCGAGACCGGGGTTGGCAAGCGCGTCGCTGCTAATCTGCGCGCCGATCAGGATGGTGACCACATTGCCCTGACTGCCGCCGCCGGTCAACTGGAAGGCGGTGGCGTGCGCGCCGAACGCATTTCCGAACAGCAGCACCATTGTGCCGAGGATCGAGGGGAGCAGGATCGGCAGCCCGACGTAACGCCAGTAGTGCCACGAGGTCGCGCCCAGGCTCTCGGCGGCTTCGCGCCATTCGCGCCGCATCCCCTCGAAGGCTGGCGCCATGATCAGCACCATCAGCGGGATTTGGAAATAGATATAGACGATGCTCAAGCCCCAAAAACTGTAAAGACTGAAGGCGGGGTACAGGCTGATCCCGACCGCGCGCAGCCACTGTGTGACGACTCCCAACTGCCCCAGGGTGGCGATGAACGCGAATGCCAGCGGCACCCCGGCGAAGTTCGACGCCACGCCGGAGAAACTGAGCACCGCGTCGCGCAGCGGGCGCGGCAACCCGCCGATAGTGATCGCATACGCCAGCAACCCGCCGAGAATCCCGCCGCCGATAGCGGTCACTGCGCTGAGTTGCAGGCTGTAGACATACGACGACACGATGAACGGACGCCCCAACTCCAGAATGTTGCGCAGCGTCAGGCGGCGCTCCTGATCTAGAAAGCTTTGCCCGATGATCGACAATGTGGGCCAGATCAGAAACGCCGCCACAAACAGAAAGAACGGCGCCACCCCCAGCCACGTCCAGGAAAAGGCTCGGCGTTCGATGCCTGGCTGACTCGTTTCCGTGCGGGTAAGCGGCGCCATAAGTCACCTTATGACAGGTTACTCGATTCCAGTTGCGATTTGCCGAAATGGGACACGGATTCACACGGGTGCGACGGATTTGCGCGGATCGGCTTATAACGCATAATCCGTGCAAATCCGTGCGCTCCTGCACATACGCGCCCTTATTGCACTGTTGCGCCGACGACTGTGGGCCAGTTGCTCTTGATTATATCGAAGGCGGCATTGATCTGGCTGCCGGTCGGGAATGCGACCGGCGCATCGGTCTTCGGCAGGCGGTCGAGCAACTCCTGCGGGATCAGCCCCGCCTTGCGCATCGCCTCGAACCGCGCTGGCGTCGCGTACCCTTTGAGCCAGATCAGTTGTCCCTCATCAGAATAGAGAAACTCCATCCAGAGACGGGCTGCGTGCGGGCGCGGCGCATAGGCGCTGATCGCCTGCACGTAGACGCCAGCCAGCGATCCGCTCTTCGGCACGACCACCGCGATGTCGATATTCCCGGCGTTCTGATCGCGGTTTGCCAGAGCATTATAATCCCAGCGCAGCGCGATTGGCGTTTCGCCTTTGGCGATCGTCGCGGGCTTGGCGACTACCGGCAGCAGGTTGCCCGCCTCGTTCAGCTTCTTGAAGAACTCCAGCCCCGGCATCGGATCGTCGAGCGAGCCGCCGTTGCCAAGCGCCGCAGCCCACACCGCGTTGATCGCCTGCCCGGAACCGGTCGGGTCGCCTGCCAGCGCGACCTGCCCCTTGTACTCCGGCTTCAGCAGGTCCGACCAGTCCTGCGGGATGTTCTTGACCACCTGCGTATTGACCTCGAACGCCATCACGCCGTAGTAATCGGCGTACCAGAATCCTTCCGGGTCTTTCAGGTTATCGGGAATCTCATCCCACTTCTCGACCTTGTAGGGCTGGAGGAGACCTTCTTTCTTTGCAAGATCGCCCCAGGTAAACCCGACGTCGATCACATCAGGCGCCTGCGGACCCTTGCTGCCGGCGTTGGCTTTGATCGCCTCGATCTCCTGCGCCGAACTCGCGTCGGGGTTGAGGTCTTCGTGCTTGATGAAGGGGTACTTCTCGAGGAACTTCTTCTTCATCTCGCCATAGTTTGCCCAATCGTCCGGCAGGGCGATGGTAGACAGATTCCCTTCCGCGCGCGCCAGTTCGATCAGCTTCTCCATGCCGCCAGCGTCCTTAGCGGTCAGCGGACCGGGCGGCGGAGGCGGCGGGAGTTGGGCAGGCGCAGTCGCTTCAGCAGTGGCGGCAGGCGCAGTGGCGGCGGCAGGCGCAGTCGGGGCTGAGGGGGCTGCCTGCCCGCAGGCGGCAAGAATAGCGCCCGCACCTGCGCCAACTGCTGCGCGCAAAAAAGCCCGGCGCGATCGGCGCCAGTCTCTGGTTTCCGTGCTCACTCTCTTCTCTCCTTGTCATTCAGAGACATCTGCGATCTGCGCTGCATGGCGGAGCACTGGCGCGTCATCAGACAGGGAACGCTCCCGATAACGCACCATAGATTGATGACATACAGCGCACTAACAGAGCATAGGCAGAAAACATCAAGGTTCAGTGATATTCGTGTAAACCTTGTATTAAGTGCGCGAAAAAGTTCCATCGATGCGTTGACAGTCCTGTCCATTCCCTCTATACTGCCGTGCGCAGGCGTTATGGAAATGAGACACGAATGCGCATGGCATGCAGCTACACGACCTTTTGAAAACCATCAGTGATCCGGCGCATCTGCCGCACGCCAACCCGCAGATTACCGCTGTCGTCTACGACTCGCGCGCGGTCGCGCCTGGCGCGCTGTTTGTCGCCTATCGCGGCTTCCACACCGACGGGCACCTCTACATTCCGCAGGCGGTGGAACGCGGCGCAGCCGCCGTCGTCTACGAAGACCCGGCGTGGGACGACCGCATCCCGGTTCCAGCGTTGCGCACGCCCAATGCGCGCGTTGCGCTCGCGCCGCTTGCGGCGGCGTTCTACAGTTACCCCGGACGCCGGATGCGCGTCGTGGGGGTGACCGGCACTGACGGGAAGACGACAACCACGTTTCTGACCAGTGTGGCGCTCGAAGCCAGCGGCGCTGTCACGGGACTGATGGGCACGGTGGATTTCAAAATCGCCGGGCGCATGTGGGCGAATGATTCGCGCCAGAGCACGCCGGAAGCGCCGGAGGTGCAGGCGCTGCTGCGCGATATGGTCGATGCCGGGTGCTCTTACGCGGTTATTGAGGCGACGTCGCACGCGCTTTCAGCGCGCTGGAACCGGCTCGCTGGCTGCGCTTTCGATGTTGCAGTGCTGACGAATGTGACGCAGGAGCACCTGGATTTTCACGGCACTGTGGAGCAATACCGCCGCGACAAGGCGCGCCTGTTCGAGATGCTGTCCGAGTTCCGCGACGCCGACGCACCCCATAAACAGCGCAAGATCGCCGTGGTGAACGCCGATGATCCGCATCATCGCATGTTTCTCGACGCTGCTCCGCCCTATGCCGAGCGATTGACCTATGCCATCCATGCCGACGCCGATGTGCGGGCTGAGGATGTCCGTTCAACCTGCGACGGGCTGCATTTTCGGGTGACGACGCCATGGGGCGCAACCAACGCGCGCCTGCGGCTCACCGGCGATTTCAACGTCTGGAATGCGCTGGCGGCGCTGACCATTGCATGCGCCGAAGGCGCGCCGCTCGAGGCGTGCCTTGCGGCGCTCGAACGTGTGCCCGGCGTGCGCGGACGCATGGAGCGGATCGAGGCAGGGCAGCCGTTTACCGTGCTGGTTGATTACGCCCACACCCCCGGAGCGTTCGAGAAACTGATGCGCATCGTGCGTCCCCTGACTGACGGACGGCTTATTGCAGTGTTCGGCAGCGCCGGAGAACGCGACCGCGCCAAGCGTCCGTTGCAGGGCGAAATCGCCGGGCGCTTCTGTGACCTCATCGTGCTGACTGACGAAGACCCGCGACTGGAGGACCGCGAGGCGATCATTGCCGAAATCGCGGCTGGCGCGGAAGCCGCTGGCAAGCGTATTGGCGAGACCTGCCTCTGCATCCCGGATCGCGCCCGCGCCATTCGCACCGCCTTCGCGCACGCACGTCCCGGCGACATCGTGCTGCTCCTGGGCAAGGGTCACGAAGGGAGCATCATCTGTGGCACAACGCCAATGCCCTGGGATGAAGCGGCGGAGGCGCGGCGCGCCCTGGCGGAACTTGGTTTTAGCGCCTGATTTTTGAACTATTTTCACTTGACAAAGTGTGAATATAAGAGTACCCTAATTCGTGGTATGAGTACGTCAACCGTCGCCATTGAATTACGCGCCGTCAGCAAGTGGTTTCAGCGCGATACGCCTGCCGTTGACGGGGTATCGTTGCAGGCGCCGCGTGGCGCGCTGCTTGCGTTGCTCGGACCGAGCGGCTGCGGGAAGACCACGACCCTGCGCCTGATCGCTGGTCTTGAGATGCCTGATGCTGGCGAGATCTTCCTGGCGGGCGAACGGGTCGCTGGCGGCGGCGCCTGGGTTCCTCCAGAACGGCGGCGCGTGGGGATGGTCTTTCAGGATTATGCGCTGTTTCCCCACCTGACCGTGCGTGAGAATGTGGCATTCGGTCTCAACGGACGCTCCGCGCGGGAGCGCGCAGCGCGCGTGGATGAATTGCTGGCGTTGACCGGGCTTGCCGATCTTGCAGACCGTTATCCGCATCAGTTGTCGGGCGGGCAGCAACAGCGCGTGGCGCTGGCGCGCGCGCTGGCGCCCGATCCGCAGGTGATCCTGCTCGACGAGCCGTTCTCGAACCTCGACGCTGTGCTGCGCAAGGCGACGCGCGAAGAGGTGCGTCGCATTCTGCGGCAATCGGGTGCGACCGCGGTCTTCGTCACGCACGACCAGGAGGAAGCGTTCAGCATCGCCGACATGGTCGCGGTGATGCGCAACGGCGCCATCGAGCAGATCGGCGCGCCCCACGAGATCTACCTGCGCCCCGCGACCCGCACGGTCGCCACATTTGTCGGTGAGGCGAATTTTGTCCCAGCGCGCGCATCCGGTCGGTGCGCCGAATGTGTGCTCGGCAGAGTGCCGCTTGCAACCCCGCGCAACGGACCAGTCGAGGTGATGGTTCGTCCTGAAGCGCTTGATCTCTGCCCGGATGCCGCCGGTTGCGGTTTGATTGAAGAGATCGTCTTCTTCGGACACGATCAGTTGATCGGCATTCGCATGTGCGACGGAACGCTCATCCAGGCGCGCACCGGTCCGCGGATCGACATCGCCCCCGGCGCGCGGGTCGCTGTGCGGGTGCAGGGCGAGGCGGTGGCGTTTCCATTATGACGACGATGATGCGGGTAGCGCCGTTGCAATGCAACGGCGCTACCCGCAACGCCGCTACCTGCACATCCCACCATCACCCTGCAACCACCTCACGCAAAAACCGAATCTTTTCCTGATTCTGGAACGTGCCGCCGCCTTCGTGCTGGTTGTAGCGGTACACGCGGATCTGCTTTGGACCGGCGTAATGGTTATAGGCGGCGTACACGGTCGACGGCGGGCACACGTCGTCCATCAACCCCACTGAGAAGAGCGCTGGCGCCTGAGCGCGCGCCGCGAAATTGACCCCATCGAAGTAGCTCAACGTCTGAAACACCGCCTCGACCCGGTCGCGGTGCACTTTGCAGTAGCGCGCAATCTCGAAGTACGGGTTCGCGTCGCTGATCTCGGTGGCGCGGCGATAGTGGCAGAGGAATGGCACATCCGGCATCGTCGCCCGAATATCGCGCACCAGACCGGCGACCGCAATTGCAATTCCGCCCCCCTGGCTAGCGCCAGTTACCGCAACGCGCCCGGCATCCACCGCCGGATGCGCGCGCGCCGCCTCGACTGCGCGCACGGCGTCGGTAAAGACCCGGCGGTAATAGTAGGTGAGGGGGCTGGCGATTCCGCGGGTCATAAAGCCGGGATGGTGCGGATTCGACCCTTCCGGCTCAGGATCGGGCGTGTCGCCCTTGAGCCATGCGCTTCCCTGCCCGCGCGTGTCCATCACCAGATGCGCATACCCGGCTGCGCTCCAGAGCAGCCAGTCGGTCGGAAACCCGCGCCCGCCGCCATACCCGATGTACTCCACCACGCAGGGGAGCGGACCGGAACGGTGGCGCGGCAGCAAGAGCCATCCCTTGATCGGCTGACCGCCATATCCGCGAAAGGTCACGTCGAAAGACTCGACCGTCGCCAGTCCGGCGTCGTAAGGTTCAAAACGCGCATCGAGCGGATATGTGCGCGCCTCATCGAGCGTCGCCTGCCAGAATGCGTCGAAATCGGGCGGCTCCTCGCGTGGCGGACGGTACTGCTGTAACTCATCGAACGAAAGATCGAAGAACGCCATGCCTGTTTCCTCTCCAGTATTCCTTAAATACAGCTCGACCTTGAGGGAAGCCGCGGTCTGAAGCCCTGGCTGAGATTGTGAAAGCCCCTCCGGGGCTTCCACGTCCTGAGCGAGGGCTTTAGCCCGCAGCTCAGCAGACGCACAGGTTGACTGGATTTATCTCTCATAAGTCGCGCCGGGCAGTCCCATCGGGTGCGATTGCGATTGCTGGCAGCTTCTCCAGGAAACGCGTGCAACATTATATCCGCAGCATCACCTGCCCATTTTTCCGGGCTGCATCCTGCGCGTTCCGGCGATGCCAGGGCGCGCGTTCGCCTGTATGATTCTCTTCGACAAAACGGCACAACGCATCGTGTGCCAGAGAGCATCGTTTGGACCGTACCGCTTCTTACGACGGCTGAACGATGCCAGCGGTGCAGTAATGCGTCGCATACGCTTCGCGCCTTTGCGCCTTTGCGTCATCATTCCAGGAAAGGCAGCGATGCCCAGCGGTATGTTTTCAGAACCAGTGTTCCAGGGAGAAGCTTATGACTGCACCATCCGGCGCTGACCTGATCAGCACGCTTTCAAACCAGATGGCGGACGCCGTTGAGCGCATCCGTCGCTCCCTCGTCATGGTCAACGGCAGGCAGCGCCAGCCAGCGAGCGGCATCATCATTGCAACCGACGAAGTGCTGACGGCGGACCACGTGCTCGAACGCGACGATGACCTGACGATCCAGACCGACGACGGGCGCACGCTGGCGGCGCGCCTGGTCGGACGGGACCGCACGAGCGATCTGGCGGTTCTGCACATCAACGGACTTGGCGGCGAGACCGCTGCCCAGGCAGATGCGCCTGCGCGCGTCGGGCAGTTCGTGCTCGCGGTTGGTCGCCCATCCCCCGGCGGACCAATGGCGAGTCTGGGGGTTGTGAGCGCCGTCGGCGGACCGCTGCGCACCCGGCGCGGCATGATCGAGCAGGTGATCCAGACCGACGCCACGCCCTATCCCGGCTTCTCTGGCGGCGCGCTGATCGATGTCACCGGCGCAGTGTTGGGGCTGTTCACCACCGGGTTGATCGGCGGCGTGGCGCTGGCGGTTCCGGCGCCGCTCGCATGGCGTATCGCGCATACCCTGGCGCGCCAGGGGCATGTCCGGCGCGGCTTCCTCGGTATCAGCAGCCAGCCGGTGGCGATTCCGCCTGGGCAACGCGCCGGGCGCAACCAGGAACGCGGACTGCTGATTGTACGCGTCGAGCCGGATAGTCCGGCGTATCACGCCGGACTCCTCATCGGCGATATTCTCGTCGGTCTGGATGGCGTCATACTGAACGACACCGACGATCTCCAGGCAGTGTTGAGCGGCGATCGCGTCGGGGCGACGGTTCCGGCGGAAGTCATTCGCGGCGGTGCGCTGGTCACCCTGTTGGTGACAATTGGACAACGCAAGAGTGCATAGATGATGGCCCAGGTGTTTTATCATTCACCTATTACTGCCGGGTTCACTGAACTCGCCGAACGCACCCGGCGGAGCGTCGTGCATCTGCACGGTGCAGGAAGAGGCGGCGGCACAGGAGTAGTCTGGCAGCCTGGCGGCGTCGTGCTCACCAACGATCACGTGGTTGCCGGAGCAGGAGGCGCATTGCGCGCACAGACGCTCGACGGGCGCAGCCTGCCAGTGACGGTGACGGCGCGCAGCCAGGACCTCGACCTGGCAGTGTTGCACATTCCCGCAAACGACCTGCCGCCGGTCACAGTTGGCGACTCGACGCGGCTGCGCGTCGGCGAACTCGTCTTTGCAATCGGACACCCATGGGGTCAGCCGTGGGTCGTGACCGCTGGCATCGTCAGCGGATTGGGCGAAGCGGAGACGGGCAGCGGTCAACAGATCGCCTTTGTCCGTTCCGACGTGCGCCTGGCGCCAGGCAACTCAGGCGGACCGCTGCTCGACGCGCGCGGCAGAGTCATCGGGATCAACGCCATGGTCTTTGGCGGCGATCTCTCGGTGGCTATCGCCAGTCACGTCGTCGAACACTGGCTGAGCGGCGTACAGGGACGACGTGTGCGCCTCGGCGTTGGAGTGCAGCCAGCGCCTCTGCCCGCAGGATTGTTGAACGGGCGCTCCAACGGGCTGCTGGTCGTGCGCATTGAGCCTGGCAGTCCGGCGGAACGGGCAGGAGTAATGGTCGGCGATCTCCTGCTCCATGCGGATACAGCATCCCTGGAGCGACCGGAGGACCTGCGCGCCGCGCTCCAGCGCGCGGCAGGCGCGACGGTGCGCCTTCGCTTGTTGCGCGCTGGCGACATTCGCGTGATCGACGCGCCCCTGAACGGGGCATCATTGGAACAATGATACACGTGCTGATTGTGGCGCCCACGCCAGCGCTACGCGCCGGGCTGCGCGCGCTCCTCACCGGAGCGAACGTCGAGATCGTCGGCGCTGTCGGGTCGCTCGCCGATCCGGCGGGCATTCCCGCTGCCGCCGAGGTCATCCTTGCGGCGGATGAGAGCGTGCTGACCGATGCCGATCAGGTATTGGGCGAAGAGCCGCGCCACGCAGCGCTGCTCCTGACCGAGGACGCGCGGCAGGCGGACGTGTTGCGCCGCCTGCCGTTGACCGCGTGGGGCATTCTGACGCACGATGTCAGCGCAGCGGAACTGGCGGCGGCGCTCAATGCCGTCGCACAGGGTCTCATCGTACTGGCGCCGGAACTGGCGGCGCGCCTGAATCTTCCTGCGCCGGTCGAGGAGCCGTCCGGCGAGCCACTGACAGCGCGCGAACGCGATGTGCTCGAACTGGTGAGTCAGGGGCTGTCGAACAAACAGATCGCCCAGAAACTCCAGATCAGCGAACATACCGTCAAGTTCCACCTGTCGTCCATCTTTGCCAAACTCGGCGTCTCAAGCCGCACCGAAGCGGTCAATCGCGGCGCGCGCCTGGGGATCATCACCCTGTGAGCGTTGCTTGAAAAGGATGACGCAAAGGCGCCAGGACGCAAAGAGTGCGGTTGCGAAACTTTGCGCCTTTGCGGCTTTGCATCAGCTTCGCCAAAGCGCCTGAGCAGGAAGGTCAACGAGATGTTGGCAATCTCGTGATCGGCGTTGGCTTCGACAGGCTCAGCCAACGCAGGTTGAACCTCCCAGACGGCGGCGCAGTCCGCCGCAGCAACCGAGTTGGCTTCGACAGGCTCAGCCAACGCAGGTTGAACCTGTTGAAGCCAACGCCAGCCGCTCTACAGGTGCAGGCGTGATTGTCCAGGTTTTGGTTAATCGCTCTACCAGGCGCCATCAGGGTCGAATCCGGCGCAGGATCGCTGTCAGGCGGTCGTAGTCATTGTGAAGCAATGCGGCGATCTCGCGTCCGGCGCGCACCAGAAACGCGCGCTCATCGCCGGAAGCGCGGGCTGCCAGGCGTAATGCCGCAGCCAGCGCCTCATCCCCAGGGATCTGCGGCATGAACAGCACGGTGCGAAAATAATCGGTCGCCTGATTGAAGCGCGCCACCTCATCGGCGTCGCACTCGTAGACGCTGTAATGCACCGGCGGCGGTTGCGGCGGCAGAAACTGGCGGATCTCACCATGCTCGGCAAACCCGACGATGACAGCGGAAAACTCCGTTTGCAACACTTCCGTCAGGTCGGGATGCTCGTGGTAGATGTCGGCGTCATACACCTCGCGCCCGGCATACGTCCGCCCGCGCACCACTGCGCGCGCGCCAATGTCGCGGCTGCCAGTGCGGATGTCGTATACCAGTCCGTAGATCGCCATCGAGTCGTCGCGCGCCTGGGCGCGCACCAGAGCGCCGAACGGCGGCGCCTTCAGCAGCTCATAAGCGCCTGCCGTAAATTGCGTGCTGGTCGCTTCGATCACTTCTGCAATGCGCGTCGGCATTTCCTGAGACCGTCGGTTGTCGAGGAGGCTTGATACTGCCAGGCAGTATATGCTCTCAATGCAACCATGTCAACTTGCATTGTCTGGCGAATGCTGCTATAATACCAGCGTCGGGGCCGCGAGGAGTTCGGGCCGACGTAGAGATAAGGCCCCATCGTCTAGCGGCCTAGGACGCCACCCTCTCAAGGTGGAGATCGCGGGTTCGAATCCCGCTGGGGTCACCAAGTCATACGGGCCCGTAGTCTAGCGGTTAAGATGCCACCCTGTCAAGGTGGAGATCGCGGGTTCGAATCCCGTCGGGCCCGCCAGCAAAGGCGACAAAAAGGCTCACGAGAGTGAGCCTTTTTGATTCTCGAGCTCATGGCAGACAGCCGCCAAAGACCTGCCACATGCGCGGCGTTATTCGGCGTCTCCGAAGCACTCCGGGCGTCCACGAGCGGAACTCTGACGCTCGCTGCGCTTTGCGATCCAACATCAGCCCTGGGTGGCGATCGTAAAGCCAGATTGCCAGGCACTTCGCCGCCACCCCGTACCAGCGCACTGCATGCACCCGTTGAGCAACGTGTATACGCGGGGCGGGTATGCCCGTATGAGTAAAGACCGCCTCGGCTAAACCCCTTAAAAAAGCGCTTGTTCCGGCAATTTCAATCATTGGCTGAGTTGATAGTCGTGATTCGTTCCATCCCAAACTTCCATCTCCGTCGACATATCCCCGTACAAAGTGCGCCAGATACTCCGCTGGCGGCTCTTTCCATGTCAATGTCAGAGACTTGCGTTCTGTGCCGCCGAGTCGCAGTAAATCGTCGTACACCTCCTTTCGGCAGATAACGAGCTTGAAAACATCTGAGCCTGTCATTTGCGATACCCTTCCAACGCCAATAACAGATCGCAACTTAGATAAATGCGATTCGTCTTTGCTGCTTATTGAAACAACATATGATCCGGCGCTGGCTGGGGTGTACATGTTGCCATCAGCAAACCGGTAACCGAGCACATATGCCATATCAGCAGTCCAGTATGCAAAGAATGAGCCGGAATGCATCAGTGAACCCCTTTCCCTTGCCACTTTGCTCAGTATAACACATTTGTTCCAAACAGAAAGGTGTATGGGAATGCCAGTGTGCAGGCGCATTTCTCAAAATGTGGTATAGTACTCCCGCTCCATTTCTACTGCCAGGTTTATACGAGAAGAGCTGGAGGAGAAAGGACATGTCTCTGCCCACCATTTCGCGGCGCACGTTTGTGAAAACGATGGCGGTCGGGTCGGGAACGATCGCCTATCTGGCGACGGCGCTGACAGTGCACGGCGCCGGTCCAGAGGTCTACACCCTGCGCATCATCCACACGAACGACCACCATGCACGCATCGAGCCGGTGTTCAGCGGCGCCAACCCCGTTCACGGCGGCGTCTCGCGGCGCAAGACGCTGATCGATGCTATTCGACGGGAAGGCGGCAACCAGTTGCTGCTCGATGCTGGCGATGTGTTCCAGGGCACGCTCTACTTCAACCAGTACCGCGGACTGGCGGACCTGGAGTTTTACAACGCGCTCAAATACGACGCGATGGCGATCGGCAACCACGAATTCGACATCGGGCAGGGTCCGCTCGTGGATTTTGCGCGCGGCGCAACCTTCCCGCTGCTCAGCGCCAACATTCAGGTTGATCGCACGTCGCCGCTGTTCGGACTGATCAAGCCGTGGGTCGTCATCTGGGTCGGCGGGCAGCCGATTGGGATCATCGGCGTCACGACCGAAGACACGCCGCTGCTCAGCAGCCCTGGTCCTGGCGTGCGATTCACGAACTATATCGATGCGGTGCGTCTGGGCGTCGAGTCGCTGCGCCGCGACGGGGTCAACAAGATTATCGCGCTGACCCACGTCGGCATCCAGGCGGACCGCGAACTGGCGCGTCGCGTGGATGGTCTGTCCGTCATTATTGGCGGTCACAGCCACACCCCGATGGGTCCGATGGTCAACCCGCCGTCGCCTGATCGTCCGTACCCCGAAGTCATCGCTTCACCGTCGCGCAAGCCGGTGATCGTGGCGCACGACTGGGAATGGGGGCGCTGGCTCGGCGACCTGACAATCGGCTTCGACGCCAACGGCGACATCACGCGCGTCGTTGCGGGTCGCCCCACCGAAGTGCTGCCGTCCATCACTCCCGATGGCGGTTTTGAGAACCGGATCAGAACCTTCAGAGGTCCCCTGGATCAATTGCGCGCCACGCCGGTCGGCGAGACGCGGGTTGCGCTTAATGGCGAGCGCGCTGATGTGCGCTCGAAGGAGACAAACCTGGGGAATCTGATTGCCGACTCGATGCTGGCGAGGACGGCGCCGGTCGGTGCGCAACTGGCGATCATGAACGGCGGCGGCATCCGCACCAGCATTCCTGCCGGTCGCATCACCCTCGGTCAGGTGCTCGAAGTGATGCCCTTTGGCAACACGCTCGTCGTGCTGACGCTGACCGGCGCACAGGTCAAAGAGGCGCTGGAGAATGGCGTCAGCCGCGTGGAGCGCACCGACGGACGCTTTCCGCAGGTGGGCGGTATGCGCTATAGCTGGAGCGCCTCAGCGCCAGCCGGGAGCCGCATTACCGGTATTCAGGTTTCCGACGGCAGGGGCGGATTTGTGGCGCTTGACCCCAATGCCACCTACCGCGTGGTGGTGAACAACTTCATCGCTGGCGGCGGCGACGGCTACAGCGTGCTGCAACAGGGAACGAACCGACTGGACACTGGACTGATCGACGCTGACGTGCTGGTGGAATACCTGCAGGCGCGCTCACCGGTCAGTCCGCAGGTTGAAGGACGCATTGTGCAGGATGGCGTGCTGCCAGGCGCGGCGGTTGCAGCGCCTGCACCCGCGCCAGTTGAAACGCCGGCAGCCCTGCCGCGCACCGGCGGCGAGTCGTTGCCCGCGTGGTTGCTGACGCTGGCGGCAGCCGGGGCGATTGGCGGCGGTCTGCGGTTGCGTGAACGCGCCGCGCGTATGGCAGCCGCCAGTGCCGGTGAACAGGAGACCGTCGAGGTCGAATCGTAGGGGCGCGGCGACGCAAATGTTGCACGTTGCACGTTGAATGTCGAACGTTCCCGACTCTTGAGGTCTTGACCGCCGATCCATCTCCTTACTTCGCCAGAGGACCGCGCTGGTGAAACAATCCCTGCACGCTGGTTGTGCATGTCTCGACCTCAAGGGTCCCGGGAAGGCGCGTTGCCCGTGGGAGTCGCAGGAGAGGCACGGCGGCGCGCCCACGGGTCGGGGTGCTCACAAGTGTA
>JAUQOW010000063.1 GCA_030550675.1 Chloroflexota bacterium | reverse complement strand
AGACGCCGCATGAGTTCATCGCCGCCTTTCGCCAGTTTCCGCCGCCGGTCGCTGCGGCGCTCTATCAACGCGGTCTGCGGAGCGAGGACGCTATCCGGGAATTTTTCTCCCCCGACTATCGGCTGCACGATCCCTTCAGTCTGCGCGGCATGGAAGCGGCGGCGCAGCGCATCGCCGCAGCCATCCAGAACCGCGAGCCGATGGCGGTCTACGGCGATTATGACACTGATGGCGTGACCGCCGTGACCTTGCTGGTGCAGGTCATCCGCGCCATGGGCGGAATAATCCGGCCGTATGTGCCGCACCGCGTCCGCGAGGGGTATGGGCTGAACATCGCCGCGATCGATGCGCTGGCAGGTGAAGGCGTTCGCCTGCTTATCACGGTCGATTGCGGCATCAGCAATGTGCGTGAAGCCGCGCATGCGCGCGCTGTGGGGCTGGACCTGATCATCACGGATCACCACGCGCCGCCTGCGCGCCTCCCCGATGCGCTGGCTGTCGTCAATCCCAAGCAGCCGGGGTGCCTGTATCCGTTCAAGCATCTGGTCGGCGTGGGCATCGCCTACCAGTTGGCGCGTGCGCTGGTGCGGCGCGGCATGCGCTCAACGCTGCAGAAGGATGACCTGCTCGACGTTGTCGCCATTGGCACCGTTACCGACATGGGACCGCTGATCGGCGAGAATCGCGTGTTGGTGACGCATGGCTTGAAGGCGCTCAACACAGCGCCGCGACCAGGGGTGCGCGCACTGATCGAAGCCGCCGGTCTGACGCCGGGCAGGGTGACATCAACCGACATCAGTTTTGGACTGGGACCGCGCCTGAACGCTTCCGGTCGGATCGATAACGCGCGATTGAGTTATGAGTTGTTGCTCGCCGAGGAACGTGACATCGCACAACGCCTCGCGCACGAACTGAATGTCCAGAACCGCCAGCGTCAGGACCTGTCGAAGAGCGTCCATGAGCAGGCGAGTGCGCAGATCAGGGCGCTAGGCAAGGATCGCCAGCGGATCATTGTGCTTGACGACGCTGGATATCCCGCTGGCGTGGTCGGGTTGGTGGCGGCGCGCCTGGTTGAGGAGTTTGGACGCCCAACCGTACTGATCGAACGAGGTGAAACGTGGTCGCGCGGTTCAGCGCGTTCGGTGCCAGGGTTCAGCATCATCGAAGCATTGACTGCCTGCGCCGATCTGTTTGAGCGCTTTGGCGGGCATACGGAGGCTGCCGGGTTCACTATCGCCACTGATCGCTTGCCTGAGCTTGAAGAGCGCCTGGCGCGCTATGCCGATCAGCGCCTGTCCGATGATCTGTTGATCCCCAGCCTGCGGATCGATGCCGCTATTCCGCTCGGCGAACTGTCGTATGATCTGCTGAAGGAATTGACAAAACTAGAGCCATTTGGTCAGGGCAACCCGCAACCGGTGCTGATGAGCAGTCGGGTGCAGGTCATTGGCGCGTGGCCGCGGGGGAGCGAGGGGCAGCATTTGAAACTGCGCCTGACCGATGCCAGCGGCGCGGGTCCTTTCGATGCCATCGCGTTTCGCTTTGGTCATCTGGCGCGCTACTTCGAGCAGCCGCGCTGGATCGACGTGGCATACACTCTCGAGGCTGATGAGTGGAACGGCGGCGACGCCGTGCAGTTGAATGTCAAGGATTTCCGCAGCGCACGATGAGGTGACGATGCGATGGAAGAAATTGTTCGTTTTCTGCTGGAACATCCGCCGTTCAGCCAGTTGCCGCTGCTTCAGATTCAGCGCATTGCGAGCGCCGTCCAGATCGAGTATTTCGGGCAGGGCGTCCAGATCCTGACGCAGGGAGGAAAGCCTGCCTCGTTTCTCTACCTCATCCGGCGCGGCAGCGTTGATCTGTTGCGGGAACGGAATGGCGTGGTGGAAGTGACCGATACATTGAGCGTGGGGGAGTGTTTCGGCTACGTCTCGCTTATTCAGGGCAAACCGCCGATCAGTACGGTGCGCGCGCGCGAAGCGACTCTCTGCTATCTCATCCCGGCGGCGCTGTTTCATCAGTTGCGGCGTGATTATCCTTCATTTGCGCAATTTTTTGCGCGTTCGATTACTGATCGGCTTGAACAGGCGCTTCAGCAACGCCACGCAACCGCCGCTCCCGAATTGTTTCAGACCCGCCTGCGGGACCTGATTACGGAGCCGCTGGTCACGGTATCTCCCGACACTCCTGTGCGCGAAGCGGCGCGCCGGATGCGCGAGGCGCAGGCATCAGCGCTGATCGTCGATCTGCCGCCGTATGGCCTGCTCGACGCAGGCAGCGGCATCGTCACCGACCGCGATCTGCGCAACCGGGTTGTGGCTGAAGGACTTGATTACAATACGCCGATTGCGCAGGTGATGAGCGCGCCGGCGATCACGGTGCCCGCCGATTGTCTGGTGTTCGAGGGGTTGCTGAAGATGATCGAACACGGCGTGCATCACCTGCCATTGAGCGATGGCGGTCAGATTATCGGCGTGGTCAGTTATCGTGATTTTTTGCGCCTGCAAAGCCACAACCCGCTGCTCATGCCGCAGCGCCTGGTGCGGGCGCACAGCGATGCCGACCTGCGCGCCTATACTGAACAGGTCACAGCCACGGTCGGCGGGTTGCTCGACGCTGGCGCCAGGGTGAGCGACATCGGGCGGGCTGTGGCGGCGGCGCACGACGCGCTGCTGGTGCATATCATTCGGGATGCGGAAGCGGCGCTTGGTCCGCCGCCATGCCCGTATGCCTGGCTGGTGCTGGGAAGTGAAGGACGCTACGAACAAACCCTGCGCACCGATCAGGACAATGCGCTGATCTACGCCGATAATGCGCCAGAAGGCGCTGAAGCCTATTTTGAAGCGTTGGCGGAACGGGTCGTCGAACAGTTGGTGCGCTGCGGCTTCCCGCGTTGCCCCGGCAACGTGATGGCGACCAACCCGCAATGGCGTCAACCGCGATCCGTCTGGCAAAACTATTTCCGGCAATGGATCAGCGTGCCTAACGAAGAAGCGTTGCTCCAGACCGCGATCTTTTTTGATCTGCGTCCGGTCTATGGCACGCTGGACACCGAAGCCTCGCTGCGCCCGATCATTCTCCGCGCCCGTGATAACCGGGTCTTCCTGGGGCGGTTGGCGCGCGCCGCGTTGCGTCAGACCGCGCCAATCAACTTTTTCCGTCAACTGGTGCTGGAACGTCGCGGCGATCAGCGCGGCGTGATCGACCTGAAATATCGCGGTACAGCAATGATCGTCGATCTGGCGCGCCTCTTCGCGCTCGAAGCGGGCGTGCCCGACACCAATACCATCGCCCGGCTGCGCAAATCAGCCAATCATAGCAGCCTGAGCGAAACCAGCGCCGAAGAGTTGATTGCCGCCTTTGAACTGATCGGACTGTTGCGCCTGCGCTGGCAGTATCAACAATTGCGCCAGGGACTGGAGCCAAGCAACCAGGTCGAAGTCGATAAACTGACTCCCCTCGAACGACGGGAACTGAAAGAAGCGCTGCGCGCCGTTGCCGTGGCGCAGCGCGCAGTGGCGGTCACATTCCAGACCAGTCTGATCGCATGATGAGGACCGCCATGTTTCTGTTTCGCCGCCGACCGTCCAATCTTCCCGAACCTGTGTCCCGGTATCTTGATGCGCCGCGCCCTGACCCGGCGCTGCCCTGGCGCGATGCGCCATACAGTGTGATAGATGTCGAGACCACCGGGCTGAACCCGCGTCGCGACGCGCTGCTGGCAGTCGGGATGGTCGATATCGATGAAGGGCGCATTCGCATGGATCGGCGCTGGTATACGCTCGTGCGCCCGCCGGACGACGCTCCGGTCAATCCTGAAGCGATACGCGTGCATGGTCTGCTCCCCCAGGATGTCGAGCACGCACCTCCGCTCGACGAAGTCATCCCTGCCGTGCTCCAGCGACTGACGGGACGGGTGCTGGTGGTGCATGTCGCCGACGTTGACATCGGCTTTTTGCGCCAGGCGATGCGGCGGCTGTACGGGGTCGAGCCGCGCGGTCCCGCGATTGATACAGCGCGGCTGGCGTGGCATTTCCAGCGCCATCAGCGCCTGATCGAAGGCTCTGGATCTGAGCAGGAGCCAGCGTTGCAACTGCGCGCGCTGGCGGAAAGCGCTGGCTTGCCTGTCTTCCCCGAACACAACGCTTTCAATGATGCGCTGACAACGGCGCAACTCTTCCTCGCTCAGGTGAGCATGTTCGAAGCGCACGGCATGCCGCGCCTGCGCGACCTCCTGCGCGCTGGCGGATGTCTGCGGTGAGCGCTTTTTACAAAATCTTGATCTCAGCCTTAAGTTGACTTGACATCATCCGCCTATAATGTTTACAATCAGTACACACATCCCCGCATATGCCCGAGTCAAGGTGTAAGCCCTGTACAGCACGATGTCGTGCGGCGACGGGCGCTCTCCGCGAGTCGCTCTCATCGCACCGCATTGACGCCAGGAGGTGAACGTATGACACTCACCCACGCGACTGGTTCGACCAACAGCGTCGAAACCGCTGACGTTGTCGTTGGTCCGCTGGAGGAAGCCGCTCGCAATGCGAACCTGAGCGACTACGAGTCGGTCTACCGTCGTTCAATTGAAGATCCACAGGGATTCTGGGGAGAAGCAGCGCAGGCGCTGCACTGGTTCGAGCCGTTTCACACGGTGCTCGATGAGAGCAACGCTCCGTTCTACAAATGGTTCGTCGGCGGCAAGACGAACATGGCGTACAATGCCCTGGATCGTCACGTGCAGACCTGGCGCAAAAACAAAGTGGCGTTGATCTGGGAGAGCGAAGATGGCATTGTTCGCACCTACACCTATTGGCAACTTTATCGTGATGTCAACAAGTTCGCCAATGTGCTCAAGTCGCTCGGCGTGCGCAAAGGGGACCGGGTAGCCATTTACACCGGGCGCTGCCCGGAACAGGCGATCGCGATGCTGGCGTGCGCCCGCATTGGCGCCGTTCACACAGTCGTCTATGGCGGTCTGTCCACCGAGGCGCTGCGCAGCCGCATCGAGGACGCGCACGCCAAAGTGCTGGTGGTGGCGGATGGCAGTCTGTTGAACGGGAAGATTGTCAAACTGAAAGAGATTGCGGATCAGGCGGTTGATCATGCGCCGTCAATTGAAACATGCGTGGTCATCAAACGCACCGGGCACGAGGTCGATATTCGCGCCGGGCGCGACTACTGGTGGCACGAACTGATGAGCCTGCCTATCGCCTCGGCGCGCTGTGAGAGTGAACCGCTCGACGCGGAAGACCCCTTCTTTATCATCTACACCTCCGGCTCCACCGGCAAGCCCAAAGGCGTAGTCCATACCCTTGGCGGCTACATGGTGGACGTGTACACCACGTTGAAGTATGTGCTCGATTTCAAGGAAGAAGATACGCTCTTCTGCACCTCCGACGCGGGCTGGATCGTCGGGCACTCGATTGTATTGTACGGACCGTTGATGCACGGCATCACCACGCTGATGTACGAAGGCGCGCCCGCTTATCCTTACCCGGATCGCTGGTGGCATCTGATCGAACGGCATGGCGTTACGCTCATGTTCACGGCGCCGACCGGCGTGCGTGGCTTGATGCGGTATGGCGACGCCTGGCCCAAACGTCGCGATCTGAGCACGCTGCGTCTGCTGGCATGCGCTGGGGAGCCGCTCAACCCCGAAGCCTGGCGCTGGTTTTATGAGGTGATTGGACAGCGCCGCTGCCCGATCATTGACAACTGGTGGCAAACGGAAACATCACGCCCGATGATTTCCAACTTTGCGTCGCTGCCGATGAAGCCCGGTTCCTGTGGGTTCCCCGCCCCCGGAGTTGGGCTTGATATCGTCGACGAACAGGGGCGCAGCGTGCCGCCCGGCGTTGAAGGATCGCTGGTCATCACCCGACCATGGCCCTCGATGCTGCGCACGATCTATGGCGACGATCAACGCTATATCGAGCAATACTGGAGCCGCTATCCGGGCATGTATCTCACCGGCGACGCTGCCAAGCGCGATGCTGACGGCTATATGTGGATTATCGGTCGCACCGACGATGTGATCAAGGTCTCCGGGTATCGCCTGGGCACCGCGGAGGTTGAAAGCGCTCTCGTATCGCACCCCGCAGTGGCGGAAGCCGCCGTTATCGGGTTGCCGCATCCGGTTCGTGGGAATGCGATCCACGCCTTTGTCCTGCTGCGCGCCGGATACTCGCCATCCGAGGAATTGGCAAACGAACTGAAAGCGCATGTTGGCAAGGTGATGGGACCCATCGCCAAGCCGGAAACGATTTCGTTCCCGCCGACGCTGCCCAAAACACGGTCCGGTAAGATCATGCGCCGCGTTTTGCGCGCCCAGGCGCTCGGCGAACCGCTTGGCGACCTCAGTACAATGGAGGGATAAGAGGAGTCGGCTGCCTTCTAGTGTCAGTATGCTTAGGGAGGAACCTGCATGTCGATCGATGTCGCTGAACCGAGAACGATCAGTCAGTTCGAAGATGAACAGGGCATCTACCAGCCCGCGCCGCACATCGTTGAGCAAGCCAACATCACAGCGTACATGCGCTCGAAAGGCTTCTCGACCTGGGAGGAACTGTATCAGTGGTCGATTGAGCATCCGCAACTCTTCTGGGCGGATATGGCGAACCGCCTTGAGTGGTACGAGCCATGGGAAAAAGTGCTCGACGACTCAAACAAGCCATTTTATAAATGGTTCGTTGGCGGCAAGTTCAACATCGTGCACAATGCGATCGACCGCCATCTGAAGACTGCCCGCCGCAACAAACAGGCGCTCATCTGGGAAGGGGAAGATGGCACCTATCGCGCCTTCTCCTATTTTGGCGTCAACCGCGAAGTGTCGAAATTCGCCAATGTGCTGAAGAGCATGGGCGTCCAGCCGGGCGACATTGTGTCGATCTACATGCCGCGCATCCCCGAACTGGTGTTTGCGATGCTGGCATGCGCCAAGATCGGCGCGGCGCACTCGGTGATCTACGGCGGCTTCTCGGTCGAGGCATTGCGCGAACGTATCGCCGATGCGCAGTCAAAAGTGTTGATCACCGCCGACGGCGGCTACATGCGCGGGAAGATCGTCGAGCTCAAGAAGATCGCTGATGAGGCGATGGGTCACAGCCCGTCGATCCAGACCTGCATTGTCGTGCGGCGCACCGGTCACGATGTCGAGATGCAGGCAGGGCGCGATTACTGGTGGCACGATCTGATGAGCCTGCCAATCGCCTCGGCGCGCTGCGAGACGGTGCCGGTCGATGCCGAGCATCCGCTCTATATTCTGTACACCTCTGGCAGCACCGGCAAGCCCAAAGGCGTCGTCCATGTCCATGGCGGTTATGCCGTCTATATTTCGTCCACTCTGCACTTCACGTTCGACATCAAAGAGGAGGATCGCTACTGGTGCGCCGCTGACCCCGGCTGGGTCACCGGGCATTCGTATATTGTGTATGGTCCGTTGATCGAAGGCGCCACATCGTTCATGTACGAGGGCGCGCCCAACTATCCCTATCCGAACCGCTGGTGGAGCCTGGTGGAGAAGTATGGCATCAACATTCTCTACACAGCGCCAACCGCCATCCGCGGTCTCATGCGCTTCGGCGACGCCTGGCCCAACCGCCACGATTTGTCGAGCCTGCGCCTCCTTGGTTCGGTCGGCGAGCCGATCAATCCCGAAGCCTGGCGCTGGTTCTACAATGTCATCGGCAAGGGGCGCTGCCCGATTATGGATACCTGGTGGCAGACCGAAACTGGCGGTTTCATGATAACCCCCAACCCCACAACGCCGCTCAAGCCCGGCTCGGCGACCCGCCCGTTCCTCGGTATTGAAGCGGATGTGGTGGATGAGCAGGGGCGCAGCAAGGGCGCGAACGAGGACGGTCTGCTGGTCATCAAGACGCCATGGCCCGGTATGATGCGCACCATTCTGCGCGACCCGGATCGCTACGTCAATCAGTACTGGAACAGCGATCCGCCCGGCATGTACACCGCAGGCGACTCGGCGCGCAAGGATGAGGATGGCTATTTCTGGATCATCGGGCGCATCGACGATGTGATCAAGGTTTCAGGGTACCGCCTGGGCACGGCGGAAATCGAGAGCGCGCTGGTGTCGCACCCGGCGGTGTCGGAAGCAGCCGCGATCGGTTTGCCGCACGAGGTGAAGGGCACCGCAATCCACTGCTTCGTCATTCTGCGAGCGGGCATTGAAGGCACGCCCGCGCTGGAAGACGAGCTCAAGGCGCACGTGGCGCGTGAGATGGGTCCGATTGCCCGCCCGGAGAGCATCAAGTTCGTCTCGATGCTGCCCAAGACGCGCTCCGGCAAGATTATGCGGCGTGTGCTTAAGGCGCAAGCGTTAGGGCAGGATCCCGGCGATCTCTCGACGCTGGAAGGATAAGAGTCTGTTCCACGCTTGCTCTGGGGGATGTCTCAGACCATATGATGCAAAGGCGCAAGGACGCAAAGGCGGTCATATCACCCGGTTTTACGCCTTTGCGTCTTTGCATCAGCCGGTTCGAAACAGGCTGCACGTGCGGCATCGAGGATTGGGAGCGTTCATGCGACGCGATACGCCAGGACAACCAGGCGCCGAGGATGTCTCAAAACGTGCGACGCAAAGGCGCAAGGACGCAAAGGCGGTCATATCACCCGGTTTTACGCCTTTGCGTCTTTGCGTCAGCCGGTTCGAAACAGACCGCACGTGCGGCATCGAGGATTGGGAGCGTTCATTCGACGTGATACGCCAGGACGACCAGGTTGTGCGGCTTTCCCTGGCGGTCGCGAATGTGGTTGATGAGGCGCCCTTCAAGTTTGAAGCCCAGGCGCGTAAAAATCGCCTGACCAGCGGTCTGTTCCTCGACCATATCGACGAACACTTTTGCTGCTCCCATGTTGCGCGCGTGGGCGACGATCTCGCCTGCCATGACGGTGCCAAGCCCGCAACGTCGCCAGGCTTCGTCAATAATTAATTGAATATCAGCCACGTGGCTCGAACGACCCGGCAACTGGCGCGCCGACGCATAGCCGACAATGGCGCCGTCGGGCGCCAGCGCCACGATCTGTCGCCAGTGCTCGGCATCACGCGCATTGACCAGGCGTGCCACCACTTCCGGACTGCGCAGGTCGTTCTCGGCGTGCAGCCAGTCGTTTTCGGGCAGCGCCGCTCCGAACGCAATCAGCCGTTCATTGTCTCCCGCGTCGATCAGACGGATGTGAACGGTTCGTCCGTCTCGCAGCGTAGCGTCGAAAGGAACCTGTGGAGGGGCAGTCGTCATCGGCAGCTCCTGTCGTGGTAACCAAACCGTGAAATCTTGCACAACATCGATTATACCATTGTCGGTTCACAGGAGTTGGTATGGTTCGCAACGATGGACGATCGCCGTCCGATTTGCGCCCGGTTCGGATCAGCATCGACACCTATGGTTATGCCGAGGGATCGGCGCTGATCGAGATGGGGAATACACGGGTCCTCTGCACCGCCAGCGTTGAAGAAGGCGTCCCGCAATGGCTGCGCGGTCAACAGCGCGGCTGGGTCACCGCCGAATATGCGTTGCTGCCGCGCTCGACGGCGCAGCGCACCCGACGCGAGCGCAACGGTCTCTCAGGGCGCACGCAGGAAATCCAGCGCCTGATCGGGCGCGCGTTGCGCGCGGCTGTGTCCCTGGAGGCGCTCGATGGATTTACCGTCACCATTGATTGTGATGTGCTCCAGGCGGACGGCGGCACCCGCACTGCGTCGATCACTGGCGGGTATGTGGCGCTGGCGCTGGCAATGCATCGCCTGACCGCCGCCGGACGACTGGCTGTCAACCCGCTTCAACGCGCAGTTGCTGCGGTCAGCGCCGGGTATGTCGGCGGGTGCGCATTGCTCGATCTTGACTATAGCGAAGATAGCGTCGCCGATATGGATTGCAACCTGGTGCTGACTGAAGACGGCGCAATCGTCGAGGTGCAGTCCACCGCCGAGGCGCGTGCCGTCAGCCGCGCTGAGTTCGATGCCCTGATCGATCTCGCAACCGATGGCATCCGCCGCCTGCTTGCCATCCAGCACGAAACGCTGGCGCCGGCCATCGAAAGGTTGAAGGTGGAAGGTGGGACATTGCCGGTGGAAAGTGTGAAGGTGGCAGGTGCGCAGGTGGAAAATGGCAACGGGTAGGGGCGTGCCGGTGGCACGCCCGGCGGGGGTAGCGCGCCCGGCGGCGGCGTGGGGTAGGGGCGTGCCGGTGGCACGCCCGGCGGCGGCGTGGGGTAGGGGCGTGCCGGTGGCACGCCCGGCGGGGGTAGCGCGCCCGGCGGCGGTGGCGCGTCCATGGTGACAGGTGAAAGGTAACAGGCAGAAAAGTGGCAATAGTTTCAGTCCAGCAATCTAACCCCCAATCCCCACCCCCTAACCCCTAACCCCTCAGTTCTCAGTTCTCGGTTCTCAGTTCTCACTTCTCAATCCCCGCCACCCGGTTCTCATATGCTATAATTCTGAGAAATTGATGAGAAGCCATCCATCCTCCCACGGCCCAACTGAAGGAGAACGGCTATGCTCAGCGAGCCGCAATACGATGAGGCGATTTTGCACTTTCAACGGGGTCTGGTGCTCGAACGGGCAAACCGCGTTGAAGAGGCGGTGGAAGAATACCGGCGCGCATTGGAGCATAACCCGCATCTCACCGAAGCGCACGACGCCCTCGGCAACTACTACCACCGGCACGGTTTACTGGCGAAAGCAGCAGAAGAGTTCCGCATTGTCGCCAATCTGGAAGGCGGGTTCCTGGCATATTTCAACATCGGCAGCATCCTGATTGAGCTTGGCAGATATGACGAGGCAATCGACGCTCTGTTGCACTGTTTGATTTTCGACCCTGACGACCCGGCTGTCCATTATCAACTGGGGCTGGCGCATTTTCTGCGCGGCGACGATTACGCCGCGCTCTATCATCTTCAGTTGACACGTCAGCGCTACCCGAACGATAGCAGCGTTCATGCGCTCATTGGTCGCTGCCATCTCCGTCTCGGCGCATACGACGATGCGGAGATGGCGTTTCAAACGGCGCTGCAGTGCGCCACGAGCGAGATAGGTCGGCTCCGCATTCAAATGCACGTGCAGGCGGTCGAGCGTCACCGTGAAATTGGCGTCATCCGCTCCCTTCGAGAGCGCTTTTATGCCAGTTACGGCGTGGCGTATCTTGGATCGACCCATGATGACGGAAGCAGGAAGGACGAATTCGCCGACTTCCACTTTACGTATCCTGATATTGCCATCAGCCTCCATCGTCTGACGCGCCTCGCCCGGTCGCAACACTGGCGCCTGACCTGCGTGACGCCGATTGATCGTCTGGCTGAACCGCTGGCGCGTGTGCTGGCGGAACTGTTCGATGTTCCGCTGCGCAGCGCTGAGGCGCTTCAACCTGACGATACGGCGTTGCTTACGCTTGCTGTCGGTCATGAAGCGGAACTGTTACAACTGGCGATTGAACGTGCGCCATGCGTGGCAGTCACCTTCTGTCTGGGGCTAGACTGGTTGCGCCATCATGCAGTTGTCCCCGATGTTGTCGGTGTTGTTGCGCGTCAAGTGTGCAGTGTGCCGTGGGAGTCCGGATTCCGCCGCCTGCGCGCCCACGGCGCTCCGGTCGATGACCAGGATCGCTGTTTGAACCATGCGACGCAGCAGATAGTTGAGGCGGTGCAGGCGCCGCCGCCTGATCCGGCGATGGACCAATGCCTGACGTTCTTCCAGACTTTCCGCCATTTGCGATATCTCGAACATGCCTGCGGTGCGACCGTCGCCTGTTGATGGGTTCGCTCTGCGCTACAAGGCGGCGATGGTCACGGCAACGTTCCATGAGCGCAGTTGTGGTTTGAATTGGCCAGAAACATCCCCCTTGCGGCGCTCCCTCCGCCCCTGTTCCTCGCATGACGACGATTCGCGCTTTCGCCTGTGATGCGGTACCATATCTTCTATCTTCTCCTGACCTGGAAGGTGAACGCCAGAGGAATGACCAATGACCACATCGATACGTGAAACCCTCCCGCACTGGGATATGACCGTCGTCTATCCTGCGCTCGACTCGCCGGAGTTCAACCGCGACCTTGCCGCTGTCCGTCAGGCGTTCGACGATATGACAGCGCTGTTTGATCGTCTCGGCATTGACCGACGCGATAATCAGGCGACGGACGATCATGCTGTCGCGGCGTTCGATACCATCATCGCGGCGCTGAACGACCTGCTTGAACAGTTCTCCGCGCTGCGCGCCTATGCCTACAGTTTCGTCGCTACTGACTCGCGTAATGAGCAGGCTCAGGCAGCGCTTAGCTTGCTGATGCAGGATAGCGTCAAACTGACGAAACTGCTGAAACGGTTGACTGCCTGGATTGGCGGGCTGGATGTCGAGACGTTGATCCAGCGCTCGCCCGTTGCACGCGATCACGCTTACCTGGTGCGGCGCGCCGCCGAAGAAGCGCGCCACCTGATGTCGCCAGCTGAGGAGGAACTCGCCGCAGAACTTGATCTATCGGGCGGGATCGCCTGGACGCGCATGTACCAGAATCTCACGTCGCAGATCATGGTTCCAATTGAGCGCGATGGGCAAATGGTCGAATTGCCCATGAGTCAGGTTCGCAATCTGGCGCGCGATCCTGACCGTGAGGTGCGGCGCCGCGCTCACGAGGCGGAAATCGCCGCCTGGGAACGCGCAGCGCTGCCGATTGCAGCGGCGCTCAACAGCATCAAAGGGCAGGTCCTCGCGCTCAACCGCCGTCGGCGCTGGGCGTCTCCCCTTGACGCCTCCCTCTTCGACAACGGCATCGACCGCGCCACGCTCGATGCGATGATGAATGCCGCACGCGAGTTCTTCCCCGATTTTCACCGATACCTGCGCGCTAAGGCGCGGCTGCTCGGCGTGGAACGCCTTGCCTGGTACGATCTGTTTGCGCCGGTTGGCAGCAGCGGACGCAGCTGGCAGTTCAGCGATGCTGAAGCGTTTATCGTCACCCAATTCACGCGCTACTCGCCGCGCCTGGGAGAGTTTGCAGCGCGCGCATTCCGCGAACGCTGGATCGATGCTGAACCGCGCGCCGGGAAAGTCGGCGGCGCGTTCTGCATGGCGCTCCGACGCGATGAGTCGCGCATTCTGGTGAACCACGACGCCACTGCGGATAGCATGTTCACGCTGGCGCACGAACTCGGACATGGCTACCACAACCTGAATCTGGCGCAACATCCGATGCTCAACCGTGATACGCCGATGACCCTGGCGGAGACGGCAAGCATCTTCTGTGAGACGATTGTGCGCAATGCGGCGCTGGAGGACGCCACCCGCGATGAAACGCTCGAAATTCTTGAGGCGTTCCTCAGCGGCGCCTGCCAGGTTGTCGTTGACATTACCTCGCGCTTCCTCTTTGAAACGGCGCTCTTTGAGCAGCGCGCAGTGCGTGATCTCTCTGTGTCGGAATTGTGTGCATTGATGACCGATGCACAAAAGAAGACCTATGGCGATGCGCTCGATGAGCGGACTTTGCACCCGTTTATGTGGGCGGTCAAGGGACATTACTACAGCAGCAGCTTTTCGTTCTACAACTATCCCTACATGTTCGGGTTGCTGTTCGGGTTAGGGTTGTATGCTGAGTATCAGCGATCGCCTGAAGCCTTCAGAGTGCAGTACGATGACTTGCTGGCATCAACTGGTCTGGCAAGTCCTGCCGACCTGGCGGCGCGACTGGGATTCGATCTGCGTGCGCCTGAGTTCTGGCGCGCCAGTCTCAATGTTATTCGGAATGATATTGACCGCTTCGAGGCGCTGGTGGATGCGGCATGAAACCGGATTCATTCCTGACAGCAACGCTTCGCACGCTGCCGCACGGCGCCGCTGTCGCCCGCATCCTCGCCGCCGCTGTCGCCGCCGTTGAGCCGGGCGCTGCGGTGCGCCGCTTTGTGCGGCGTGAGGGCGAATATCTTCACGCTGGCGATGTGGTGTACGATCTCCGCGCTTTCGACCGGGTCTGGATCGTCGGAGCGGGCAAAGCGGGGGCGCCAATGGCTGCCGCTGCCGCCGGGATCATCGGCGAGCGACTGACCGGCGGCGTGGTCGTCGTCAAGGAAGGGCATATCGCCGCTGAAAACCTGGCGGCGTTACGCCCGCGCGTTGAAGTGATTGAAGCCGGGCATCCGATCCCTGATGCGCGTGGCGTCGCCGCTGGCGAACGAATCGCCGATCTGCTCCAGCACACTACCGAACGCGACCTGGTGCTGGCGCTGATCTCCGGCGGCGGATCAGCGCTGCTGACGCGCCCGGCGCCGGGGATCACCCTCGATGATCTGCAGCGTCTGACGGGATTGTTGCTGGCGTGTGGCGCGTCGATCAACGAGATCAACACGCTGCGCCGCCACCTCGACACGCTGAAAGGCGGCGGGCTGGCGCGCCTGGCAGCGCCAGCCGCTGTCGTCACCCTGATTCTGTCCGACGTCGTCGGCGACCCGCTCGACGTGATCGCCTCCGGTCCCACCGTCGCCGACCCGACCACCTTCGCCGATGCGCTTGGCGTGCTTGAGCGGTACGATCTGACACGCCAGACGCCAACCGCTATTCTGGATCGGTTGCAGCGCGGCGCACGCGGCGAGATTGCCGAAACGCCAAAGCCGGGCGATCCGGCGCTGGCGCGGGTGCACAACCTGATCATCGGCAGCAATCGCCTGGCTGCCGAGGCGGCGCTGGCAACCGCGTGCAATGAAGGGTTCAACGCCCTGCTTCTCACCACATTTCTGCAAGGAGAGGCGCGCGTCGTCGGGCGCGTTCTGGCAGCTATTGCGCGCGAGATTGCAGTCAGCGACCGCCCGATCTGTCGACCGGCGTGCGTGATCGCTGGCGGTGAAACGACCGTGACCCTGCGCGGCGACGGTCACGGCGGGCGCAACCAGGAACTGGCGCTTGCCGCAGCCGCCGACCTTGTCAGCGCGCCGGGCGCGCTCCTGGCGGCGCTGGCGACCGATGGCGGCGATGGACCAACCGACGCTGCCGGCGCCGTGGTCAGCGACGCGACCATCCGGCGCGCTGCCGCGCTGGGACTCGACGCAGCGGCAGCGCTGGCGCGCAACGACAGTTACCCCTTCTTTGCCGCGCTGGATGATCTCCTGCGTCCGGGTCCTACGCAGACCAACGTGAATGACCTGGCGCTGATCGTTGTGGTGTAGGCGCTTGCGCCGTCGCGGTCGGCGCGTCTCTCTCATCTCTCCTTACAGGCGTAGGGTTTTTCCAGCGAACTCCTCGTGTTGAGTCGCCCATTCGAGGCAGCAGGACGCCAAAACACGCCCCTCTCCCGCGCCGCGGGAGAGGGGCGGCTCACAGGGGTAGCGTTTTTCGGCTAACCCGCATGTTGAATCGTCCGCTTCAGTCATCGTAACGCCCCAACTCCCCCTTCTCCCCTTGTGGGAGAACGGGGCGGGGGGATGGGGGAAAAAAGCGTCGGGACGCGAAAAATACACCTCACACTCCAAACACTCTACCCTTGTGACGAGAGGAGCGGGACGTGAGCAGGCGGAGCCTGTCGAAGCCAGCGCCGCACACGCGCCGGGCAGGGTTCAGGCGTTGTAGGAACTGCTCTGCTTCTGCGCTACGTTGCGCCATACAGCAGCAAGCGCCCGCCAGTGATCATCGTTCATGAGCCTGACCGGCGTGATCCAGGCATGCGGCAGATGACCTTCCTGTCCGGCAATCATGGCGCGTTGCATCTCTTTAGCGCTCAGGACGGCGCCGCGACGCGTCCATAAGCCGTATGAAATGATAATCCGATCTGCGCCATATCGCCGGACATAGCGGGCAATATCGCGGGTGTACTCCGGCGATGCGCCATTCAGGCTGAAGTAATTCCAGAGCACCAACCGGTCAGCGTGCTGCAAAAGCAAGGCATAATCGTGCCCGCTGCGTCGTCCTTCGTTCTGGGGCGTTTCCCAGTCCACGCGCACGTCAACGAAGAGTTGCTTCCCGTGCGCGTGTGCGACGCGCGCTGCACGCTCGACGAATCGAGCGATCATCGCTGAACGCCACGCGCTGATTGCAGGATGATCGACATTGATCGCGCCGTGTGGAGTGCGGGGCCAGTCACGCTGCCCGCTGTGCGCCCGGTACAGCGCCAGATCATCGGCGCCGTACCCCTCCTGATAGTAGAACAACTCGGTGAGCGTGATCGAATCGACCTCATAGTGACGGACGATGTAGTCGATCATCACAATCAACTCATCACCGAAGGGACCGTTGACCAGCGCATGCGTGCTTGCATGATGCGCAATGGGACGACCGGCGGCGTCGAGAGCGCGTAGCGATGGTCGTTTTTGCAGATAACGCGGCGCGAAGACATCGACAATTGCCGAAACGTGCGCCCAACGACCGAAGCGTTTCGTCGCCTCTGCCAGAAGATCGCGTCCGCTCTCGCGCACCCTGGCAGACCAGCGCCCTTCCTTCCCGCTCCAGCGAAAGCCGGTCCAATCGAGGCGACCGGCGCTGAGACCTACCATGTTGACGCCAGCGTCCCGCATGCGCTGTTCGAGATGGTCAAGATCATCCGGGGATTGCGCCAGATCAGCAAGATCGAGGCTCATGGCGCGGATCGGCGATGATGCAGGGTCAGGCCACGCGATCGCAGTGAACGATTGTTCGTCGGTATCGAGCCATGCCCGCGCCTCCGGCAGCCAGGGTGCGAGGAGTGTAGTCATAAACGCCAGTACAATCAAAGAAGCTCTCATATGAGACGATCGTGCAGATGTTTCAATTACTGCGTCGTGCGAGTGTTCTGGGATGCAGCGACGACCGGTGCGCTGATGCCGACGCGATCAAGTTTGTTCCAGCGTTGTTCGGCGCGCCGCAGCTCCAAATAGATGGCGCGCACCATCACGAGACTGAGCATGATCGAGTATGGCGCCCAGAAGATGATGGCGTACAGGTAGCGCACATGACTCCAGGCGCGGTCCAGTGCAAGCGCTACGATCGCAATGAAGAAAGTTTGCAACAGTCCAAGCCAGCCCAGGAAGCCCAGCGGCGTGAGATCGATAGGGCTGGCGCCGAATACGATCAGCACAATCAGCAATGCCAGCGCGCTCAACTGAAGGATCGGCACACCGACCATGGTAAAGAAATTGAGCGCCAGAAACGGACCGATAGGACCGTAGCGCGGATTACCAATCATATCGCGGTGCAGCCAGGATGTCTGCAAAAAGCCGCGCGCCCAACGTACACGCTGCTTCCACAAACCGCGCACCGTTGAGGGAACTTCGGCCAGCACCAGCGCATCGGGCGCAAACCGCACGTCATAGCCTGCGCGATGCATCCGCCAGGTCAGTTCGAGGTCTTCACCGAGCAAACCGTGGCGAAATCCGCCGGTTTTGGCAAGCGCACTGCGACGAAACGCGCCAATGTTGCCCGATACGATCGGCAGACACCCGATAAGCGAAAGCGCTCGACGCACGAACCCGGTGCCGACATGCGCTTGAATGGCGGACAGATGGGTTTGTGGGCGATCCAGATTGATCGGCGCGTCGCTGCCGCATACGGCGCCAACATATGGGCTATCAAAGGCGCGCAGCATCGCAGGAATCGTGTCTTCGCTGAAGATGCCATCGGCGTCAACACAAAAGATAAACTCGCCGCGCGCACGAGCAAGACCGGCGTTGAGCGCCGACGCCTTGCCGCCATTAGGCTTGTCTATGACGATAACGTTCTCCTGATCGCTGAAACGCTGCATATGCTCCAGCGTATCGTCGGTAGAACCGTCATTGACCAGAATGATCTCCTTATTGGGATAAGAACACGCCAGAATTGACTTGACGCAGGCAATGATGACGCGCCCTTCGTTATACGCTGGCACAACAATCGACACCAGCGGCGTCGCTTCGTCTGGTTGCAGCCGCTTGCGCCAGCGCCGCAGTTCGAATGCCAGCGACAGCGGCAGATAGAACAGATTCAGCATCCCGCTCCACAAAAGCGGAAGACTGATGAGAACGAAAACCAGGCTCAAAATGTCCATCATGCTCCTCGTATCGGTCAGGGACGGTCTCAGACCGTCCCAACCTCGCCGCGCTTGGGGGCGGAAAAAGATAGACAGAGTGTCTCTTATCCCTGCAGCAGACCGCTGTCCTCGAGCAACGCGCTCAAGACCTCTGGCGCATATGCGCTATTAGCGCCAAATCGCGCGTTGATTTCCAGCACGACCGGCGTCCCATCGCTCCGACGGCGAATGTCGATGTCGAGTGCGCCAGAGAGACCGAGGGCGCGCGCAGCGGCGCACGCCAGCGCAGCAACATCAGGAGCGTCTTCATACACGACGCTCACTGCATTGCCGATCAACCCCTGCTTGAGCGCAGTTTTGCGCAATGGAACGACAATATCGGAGCCAGTACGACGGATGTACACATTTGGCGCATACTCCGCCCCCGGAATGAACTCCTGGAGAATGAAGCGATCATCGAGCGCGCGCAACTCATCGAATTCGGGCTCCTGATACAACGTCACGTCGCGTCCGCCGCGACTGACGCGCGGTTTGGCGATGCAGGGCCAGCCGATCGTCTGCGCCGTGTGATCGGCACTCTGGACGTGCGACGGCAGCATAGCGCGGGGGACATCGATGCCACACGCTGAGAGACGCTGCCAGGTCAGCCATTTATCGTTCGCCAGCCACACGCTTTCGTAAGACGCCAGCGCCAGCAGTGCGGGCCAGTTCTGCTCACGCGCCAGGATTGGCAATTCTTCACTGACCGTTGGGATAACCAGATCGGCGCCGCTTTCTAGCGTCAACGCACGCAGTGTTGCGACAAATGCCGGGTCGCAGGCGGCAGGCACGCAATGCACGATCACTCCAGGCATCTCGACTGGTCGCATATCTGTTCCGACGACGCAATACCCGCGCTCAATCAGTTGACGCGCCAGACTTTGCCCGGCAGGACCGCCAATGCCAGTGACCAGGATGGTTGCCATCACATGTCTCCTAATGCAGACGATAACGCCCGAACCACCTCGAACCCTTCAGCGTAGCGCGTTTTCGCCTGGCTCCCCCGAAACACGGCGACTCCGCGCAACCGTTCCGGGCTGACATATGGCTTGCCGCGCTGATCGGCGTGGGCGCGCACGCTTTCGATCTTCACATCGAGATACCCATCGATATCGACAAAGAACGTGGGCTGGAAATCGCGCGTCACCGATGGGCTTTCGTAGCACAGGATGGCGCTGTGATTGCGCGCCGCGCGAAGCGTCGCCTGATGGACGGCGAGATGATCCTGATGCTGATCGTGCGCTGAGTGGGTCAGGATAATGTCAGGTTTGTACGCACGAATGCGTGCTTCGATGGCGCGGGTAATCTCGTTAGCTTGCTCTGCCAGTGCAGTGTCGTTGAAATTGAGCACCTCGACCTGGCAGAGATCGAGAAAAGCGGTGCCATTGTGCGCTTCGCAGAGACGCGTCGCCGGATCACCGCCAGCCTCGCCGCACGTCAGCACCATGGCATAGACTTCGTGCCCGGCATCGCGCATCTTTGCCAGTGTGGCGCCGCAGGCGATCTCCAGGTCATCGGGGTGTGCGCCAATTGCCAGAATGCGGCGCGGACGCGGACTGCGCTCAGCAACCAGTTTGATGCTGCTCAGAAACAGGATAACGATGCTCAATGCAACCAGCGCGGGCGAATGGAGCGCAATGTAGATCGCATCAGACACGGGCAGGATATCGCCAAACAATAGAGTGGCGACAGCGTGATATCCGTGGATGAGCGCCACTACGCTGCTCACGACAAGAATCGCACCATAGGCGATGGTTGCATTCCGTGACAGGGTTCGTGTCAGTTGCTGACGACGCCTGATAGTAAATGCCGTTACCGTCGCAAATGCAAGCGCTGCCGCTGCGTGACCAATCACCTCGACGAGAACCATCGATGCTCCTCCTCTACTCGCACGTGGGGTATCGCTGATGTACAATCCAGAAACACAGAAGCCGGCGAAACGTTACGGGCGGATACGACTGCGTTTCATTAACGCACATATCAACAGAGGTGGAGAGGGGTAAGAAAATACCATGATCCCTGTTGAAATAGTCGTGACTGGCAATGAGCTGCTTCAGGGCGATGTGCTGGACACCAACACCAACTGGGTGTGTCGGCGCATCACCGCGCTGGGAGGGTGTGTCGAACGCGCAGTCATTGTGCGCGACCACATGGATGCGATTGTCCGCGAGATTCGCTCATGTCTGGAACGTTCCGCCAGACTTATCATCACCATTGGCGGCATGGGACCAACGCAGGACGACATAACCGTTGCCGCTGTGGCAGTTGCTGTGCAACGCTCTCTGAATCTTCATCCTGAAGCGCTTGAAATGGTGCGGCGGCAGTATGAGCGCTTTGCGCACGAAGGCGCTGTGGACGACCCGACCATCACCCCTGCACGCGAGAAGATGGCGCTCCTGCCCGCAGGCGCCGTTCCGCTTGACAATCCGGTTGGTGCAGCGCCTGGCGTTCTGCTGGAGACAGACTCATCCGCCATTGTCTGCCTGCCTGGCGTGCCTGCGGAGCTTAAGGGGATATTTGAAGGCGCGCTTCAACCCGCGCTGCAACAGCTTTTCGGTGAAAGCGCGTTCCTCGAAAAACTGGCGATCGTGAACTGCAAGGATGAGTCGATCCTGGCGCCTGTGCTGAAAGCGGTTGCAGAGACGCATCCCCATGTCTACCTGAAGTCCAGAGCGCAGCGATTCGGTTCCGACGCGAAGTTTCGCGTAACACTCTCAACGACGGGACCATCCAGAGAGACGGCAGAACAGCGGATCGCGGCGGCAATAGAGGAGTTTCGGCGTGCACTGGACGCCATTGGCGTTTCAATTGAGGCTATTGAGCAGGTCGAGTGACCGTCGCCTGCGTCCAGGTGACGGTCACTTCACGGTGACTGGCTCGGTGCGGTCTGACCGACTGACGACGACAGCGCCGTGCCAAAGAGGGTCAGATACATCAGGCGGTACACATCGGTATTATCGAAGCGTCCGTGGAACGTGCGCCGCAGTTCGGCGGAGTTCAGACCCTGGGAGCGCGAGAGGATGCCGCCTGACACGTCGGGCGTGCCCGCCCAGCTGACTGCGAACGCCATCCGCTTGCCATACGCATCAGGCTCGCTCAGGAACGGCGCCGAGTTGCGTCCGTAGCGCCCATCAAGCGGCGAGCGCACATTCTGCGCGCTTACGCCGGTCGGAGTGACGTACCCTTTCGCCTCGAACTCCCTGAGCAGATTGCGACCGTCCTCGCGGCTCGGACCTGCGCCCGTGATCGGGTCGCGATGCACGTGGCAGTCAAGGGTGATGTTACCCGGCTCGCACTGCGGCGTACCGCGCGGCAGGAAGAAGCTCTCTCCGCCAGCCAGAATAATGTGCGGCGGATGTTCACCCTCGAATCCCGGACGACCGTCAATGGCTCGCTCGTGAACAGCCCGGAACTCCAGGATCGCCAGGCAGGTTCACATACGCAGATTTCAACATCAGGCTCGTAAGAAAAATAATCAAAAAGGCTTAAGCAGAGTTCAAACCGGGATGAAAAAGCGGTCGTTATCGTTCTTTGTTTCCGAGCGCGTCGCATCTGAAGACGCAACCGCCGAGGCGCATCTTCGTATCTTTTATCGAGAACAGTATCATCCAAACCTGTCGAAAGGAGTGACCTGTGATCGCGCGTTGCACCCTGCTTCTCGGCATCTTCCCGGCGTTCATCGCACTCCTGCTATTGACCGGTTGTGCAGCGCAAACGTCTTCTCCGGGACACCTCATCATCATCGATGAAACTGAGCGATTGAGTCAGTCGCGCGTAGCGCAAGCCGCTGCGCCCCTGGTAAAACGCGGCGCCACCGTCGCGATCTTTATCGTCGAGCGAGGCGATGACAACGGCGGAGACATGACCATCCACCTGGCGAATGCCGGTCTGCGCGGCTCTGATCGCATCGTCCCGCATGCTCTGGCAATCTATGTCAGTTACAAGCCGCGCTATTCTGAACTGCGCGCCGGGAGCGACTGGAGCGATGCACTCTCCCAGGACGTCCTGCACACTATTCGCACCGAGGCGCTCAATCCTGCGCTGCGCAATGGCGATCTCACCGATGGCGTGGTCGAAACGCTCAAACGCTTTGAGT
>JAUQOW010000273.1 GCA_030550675.1 Chloroflexota bacterium | reverse complement strand
CGTATACCACACGGGAATGCGGTGCCCCCACCAGAGCTGGCGGCTGATGCACCAGTCCTGAATATTTTCGAGCCAGTGGAAGAACACCTTCTCGAAGCGTTCCGGCACGATGCGGGTGCGTCCTTCGCGCACCGCCGCGAGCGCCAGGTCGGCGAGCGGTTTGGCGCGCACGAACCACTGTTCGCTAAGGAGCGGCTCGACGACCTCGCCGCCGCGCTGACTGATGCCCACCGACATGCGGTGGGGACGCACCTCGACCAGCAACCCCTCGCGTTCCAGATCATCGACCAGGCGTCGCCGCGCCTCAAAGCGATCCAGTCCGGCATACGGACCGGCTTCGGCATTCAGGGTTGCATCGGCGTTCATAATGTTGATCATTGGCAGATGATGGCGCTGACCCACCAGATAGTCGTTCGGGTCGTGCGCTGGCGTAATCTTCACCGCGCCGGTGCCGAACTCCGGGTCGGCGTAGTCATCGGCGATGATCGGTATCAGGCGACCAATGGCTGGCAGCGCGACCATCCGCCCGATCAGATGCTGGTAGCGTGGATCATTGGGGTTCACTGCCACTGCTGTATCGCCCATAATCGTCTCCGGGCGCGTAGTGGCGACGGTAATAAACTCCGTGGCGCCAGCAGCCCAGCGACCACTGCCCCAAACGCCAGGGCGCCAGCCATCACTGACAATCGGGTAGCGCACGTGGTACATATACACGTTGCGCTCTTCGTACTCCACCTCCAGGTCACTCACCGCCGTTTGCAGGTTCGGCGACCAGTTGACCAGGCGATAGCCGCGGTA
Source organism: Chloroflexota bacterium (assembly GCA_030550675.1). Lineage (GTDB taxonomy): Bacteria > Chloroflexota > Chloroflexia > Chloroflexales > Roseiflexaceae > Roseiflexus. The sequence goes on along the minus strand of JAUQOW010000273.1, from coordinate 5,039 downwards.
GATCAGACCATCGTCGTACAGTCGCTTGAAGGCGGCGCGCACCGCGCGCGAGAGCATCGGGTCGAGCGTAAACCGCTCGCGCGTCCAGTCGCACGAGGCGCCGAGGCGCCGCAGCTGGCGGGTAATTTCGCCGCCGTACTTTTCCTTCCACTCCCAGGTGCGCCGCAGAAACTCCTCACGACCTATTTGCTGGCGACTCGTCCCCTCGCTCTGGAGCAACCGTTCGACCTGCAACTGCGTGGCGATGCCAGCGTGATCGGTGCCGGGCAGCCAGAGCGTCGGCTCGCCAAGCATCCGATGCCAGCGAACCATCACATCCTCGATGGTGACGAACATCGCGTGCCCCATGTGGAGTTCGCCGGTCACGTTGGGCGGGGGCATCGAGATAACAAACGGCGGACGGTCGGAGGTTTCCGGCGGCGTAAAGAAACCACTGCGCTCCCACCATTCGTAGAGGCGCTGCTCGACGCGCTGCGACTCATAGGCTTTCGCCATCTCAGCCGGTCGCTGATTATCAGGCGTCATCATGGCACTGATTGCTTACCACAGATACATCACAAAAAAGTGCGCAGAGCGAGCCGCCGTCTGCGCGGCGCGCTGCTGCGATAGCATGTATTATATCGGATTCTGAGACCAGCACAAGGCAGGAATATACGTGGACGGGACAACAGGCTCAGTTAACCGGGATTGATAATTTGCGGGAGAGATGTTGCAGCGCAACGTCTCTCCCGGCAATCTTCAACCTTCCGACCTTCAACCCCTTCCGTCTCACCCCCGCACCCGCTCGACCAGCCATGTCACCGTGCCGGGGAACAGAATGACGAGGACCAGCACGACAAGTTGGAGCGCCATGAACGGCAACGCTCCCTTGTGGATATCAGCAGTCTCGACCTCCGGCGGTGCGACGCTCTGGAGGTAGAAGAGCGAAAAGCCGACCGGCGGCGACACAAACGCCGTCTGCAGATTAACCGCCATCATAATGCCGAACCAGACCATATCAATGCCAAGCGCAGTGGCAGCCGGCACGAAGAGCGGCATCACAATGAAGCAGATTTCGACGAACTCAAGGAAGATGCCTAGCAAAAAGACGACGATATTGCTCACGATAATGAACGCCAGAATACCGCCTGGCAACCCGGTCAGAATCTCAGTGACGAATTTCGTGCCGCCCAGCGCTTCAAAAATCAGCGAAAAGAATGTTGAGCAGAAAAGGATCATAATTACCAGCGTACTCGTGCGCGCCGTGCTGAGCGCCGAGTCCGCCAGCAGTTTCCAGTTCAGGCGTTTGTTCGCCCATGCAAGCAGGATCGCGCCGACCGCGCCGACCGAACCGGCTTCGGTTGGGGTTGCAAGCCCAAAGAAGATACTGCCGAGCACGGCGAAGATCAACGCAATTGGCGGCACCAGCGCCTTCAGCGATCTGAAGAGAAGCGCCCGACCGCGAATCTGGCGCATTTCCAGCGGCAGCGGCGGCGCGAGTTCCGGCTTCAGATAGGCGATCACCACACAGTAAAGCGCATACGATCCAGCCAGCATCAACCCCGGGATCAACGCGCCAGCGAACAGGTCGCCAACCGAGACGCCGATCTGATCGCTGAGCACGACAAGCACCAGGCTTGGCGGGATCATCTGCGCCAGCGTCCCCGACGATGTGATAGCGCCGGTTGCAAGACCCTTATCATACCCCAGGCGCACCATGATGGGCAGCGAAATCAACCCCATAGCGATGATCGTCGCGGCGACGACGCCGGTTGTGGCTGCCAGCAGGGTTCCCACAACGACCACCGCAAGGGCGATGCCTCCGCGTAGCGGTCCAAGCAGAATACCGACGGTTTCAAGCAACTCTTCTGCCAGACCCGACTTTTCGAGCACTGAGCCGAGGAAGATAAAGAAGGGGATCGCCAGCAGCGTGAAATCGGACATTGTGCCGAACCAGCGATTAGGCAGAAGGCGGAGCAGGTCGATCTTAACGGCATCGAGCGACAACCCGATCAGACCAAAAACGATCGCCGTTCCAGCAAAGGAGAATGCCACCGGGTACCCGCTGATCAGCAGGAAGAAGAACCCGACGAACATAGCGATGGCCAGCCACTCGTACCCCATCGTGCACTCCTATTCAACTACAGGCGCGTGATATTCTTCAATCTGCGCAGCCTGTTCAGCGCGCACAGTGTTGGTGACAACCGCCAGATATTTGATCACCTGCGCAATCGCCTGCAAGAGCAGCAGCACAAAGGCGACAATAATCATCGACTTGATCGGCGCGCGCGGCAGGCCGTCCGGGTCCGGCGACATTTCCCATGTTCCCCAGTTGCCGTTCGGGAGACGCCCCCATGAGAACAAGACTGGATTAATGGTCACATAGATGGCGAGAATGCAGAAGGGGATCAGGAAGAGGAGGGTTCCAACGAGATCGATCAACGCACGGCGTTGCGGGGACCATTTCGCGTACCAGAAATCAACGCGTACGTTCAGGTTGTGTTTCAGGATATAGGCGAACCCCAAAAAGAACATGATTGAAAATAGATACCACTGCAGCTCAATAATCGCATTGGAGGTCAGGCGTGTGCCGATGAAGCGCCCGACATAGCGGGCGACGACGTTGACAAAGCCGATAGCGACCATCGCCATTACAATGTACGCCGTTTTGCTGCCGATCCATTCGTTGAGCGCATCGATCGCATCGCTCACGCGCAAGAGCACCTGCATAGATATCCCCCATTTGAGAACGATCAAACCCTTGCCATGCCAGAGGCGCGCGGAGCTTTCTCCCTCTCCGCGACAGGCGTGCGGTTATGGGCCGTGCAACGCGGCAACAGCCAGTGTCGTTATGAAACGATGTATCAACCGGGCGACAGGAAGGCAGAGAGACTACCTGACAACGTTTATTATACCATGATTTCCTCAGACAATCGCCAGCACAATGGTCAACGTCATGATGCTGAGAAGGGTGGAAAACAGAACGGTTGTGATAACGAATTCCGGCAGCAGATCATTTTCGACGGCAATGATCGACGCTAGAACCGCTGCTGGCATAGCCGCCTGAAGCACGCCGACCGCCCGTTCGATGCCATCGAGACTGAAAAGCGGCGCCAGCAGCAGCGCCAGCGCCGGTCCGCCAACCAGGCGAACAGCGGCCGCCAGGACAGTATCAAGCGTCAGACGCGGCATGCCCGCTCCGGAAAGCTGCACTCCGAGCGCCACCAGCATGGTGGGTATCATCGCAGCGGAGAGGAGGCTGATCGACCGCGTGAGGAGCGGCGGCAGTTCGATCTGCAAGCTGTTGACCAGCAATGCGGGCGGAACCGCAATCAGAGCTGGCGTTTTGACCACTGCGAGCGCGGCGCGCCAGGCGCTGCCGCGGTGCCAGTTGGCGGCGGCGACGCCGACGACGAAGGCGATGCTGGAGATCGCCAGAAAGTAGACGGTTCCGGCGACCAGCGCCTGGTCGCTGCCGGGAAAGCGAAATTGGATGATCGGGATGCCGAAGTTTCCGACATTGCCGAAGATGGCGATGAGCATGTAGGCAGCGACCATTTTTGGCGGGTGGCGGAGCAGCGTCGCTACCACATACCCTAACCCGGCGCACGCCAGATGCACAACGATGGTATAGGCGACCATCTGACCAGCAAGCGCGGCGCCGATGCGTGCGCTGCTCATGACATCAAACGTGAATGCGGGGATCAGGATGAAGTACGAAAAGCGGGTCAGAGTGCGCGACTCGAGATTGAGACGGGGACCGGCGATATACCCGAACGACACCAGCAGAAAGACCGGCGCCAGGACGTTGAGAAAGATCGATAGCAGGGCGGGCACGTGATGCTCCACAAGATCAGCCACGGCAAGAAAAACGCTTGCAATAGCATGCGCCCCTCCGGACAGTGGAAAGTCTGTCCAGAGGGCATAACGACGCTCCGACGACAACGTGGAGGCTTATTCATGCGGTCAGGTCCGGGTCGTCATCATCCGCCGCTGGCGCGCTGCCGAAGGTAACCGAGCAACGCCTCGATCGCAGTGCGCTGTTGATCGGTCGTATCCTGGCGCTGCGATGCCAGCGTCAGCAATTCCTGCGCCTGCTGTGCAGCCTGGTCATAGCGCAGGAGATCGCTCAACACGATAGTATAGTTCTGACGCGCCTCCAGGTTGTCCGGCTGCAGTCGCACCGCCTCAGCAAAAGCGCTCGCAGCGGTTTCGAGATCGCCAGCCCGCACCGAGAGCAAACCAATGATTGACGACAATTGCGGATCACTGGAACGAGACGCCCGCAGCGCGACATATTTATCGCGCAGGCGCGTCAACTGCGCCGGGTCGGAGGAGATTGCGTTTGCGATTGCGCTTATCTGTCCATCGAGCGCGAGTGGATCGCGATCCAGCAATGTCAGGTACCGATCAACGGCCTCTGCATATCGTCCCTGCGCTCGCAGGATCTCGCCCAGTCGCAGCAGCGTATCGTTGTAGAGCGGATCGAGGTCGCGTGACGTCTCAAGGAGCGCCAGCGCCTGATCATAATCGCCGGATCGCGCAACTGCGCTGGCATACTCATTGAGAATGGCGACATCCTGCGGCGCAATGGCGTGCGCTTTTCGATACCACTCGATCGCCTGCATCAGCGCCTCGCGATCCTGACCGCCGCTCAGGTTCTGATACCAGAAGTTGTACATGCGCGCCAGGTTGGCGGCATGGTCTTTGTTGAGCGGCGCAATTTGTTGAGCGCGCAACAGGACGGCGCGGGCGTAGCTCATCAACTCCATAGGCGTGCGCTGCAGCACAAACGCCCGCAATGCCGCTGCGTCATCGAGTTGCAGCAGCGTGGCGACGCTGGCATTCGGATCGACCTGACCAAGCGGGGCGCCGGAGCGGCGAGCTTCATCAGCGCGCAACGAGACCATGGTCATGAGCGATCGCCCGAGCGTCAGGTAGTAGAAATCCTGATCCGGCTCCATACGGATCGCGTCGAGCAGATAGCTCGCGCCGATGATCTGTTGGTCCAGCCGTGCGCCAGGATTGTCGATATACCCCTGCGCCTGCTGCAACCGCAT
>JAUQOW010000062.1 GCA_030550675.1 Chloroflexota bacterium | reverse complement strand
AGATCGGGTATCCGCAGACCCTTTCGATTGTCGCGTTTCTGGTCGAACGTTATTCGTTCGTCAAATTGCGCGAGTTTGTTACTGTCAGCGCGCGGAGCAGCGGGTATCGTTCGGCGCTCGAACGCACATATGGCGTGCCGGCGACAGACCTTGAGCGTATGTGGCGCGAATGGCTGCCATCTTACCTCGATGGCGGCTTCCGCCATAATGCGCTGACGGAATATGACCTGACCCCAATCAAAACCATGCTTGCCGATGGGCGCTATGCGGAAGCCAAGCGCGAACTCGAACTGGCGATCCCCTGGCTGCGCAATACGCAGCAGAACGATGTGCTGACAGAGGCGCAGGAATTGCTGGCGCAGAGCGAAACCGGTCTGTACGCCGAAGAGCTGGCGCGGCAGGCGCGCGCGGCGCTCGAAGCGAATGACTACGCGGCTGCGGCGAGTCTGGCGCGCCGCGCGCTCGATGCCTATGTCGCTCTCAAGAACCAGAGCCGCGTTGAAACGCTGACCGTCTATGCAGCCATCGCTGACCGTGGACTGCGTGCGACAAGGCTGCTGGAACAGGCGACCGCGCTCGCCAGCGACTGGCGAACCTTCGCCGATGCGCGTGTTTTTGCCGATCAGGCCGCTTCGGAATTTCTTTCGCTTGGCAACCAGGATAACGCAGCGCGCGCGCTTGCGCTGCGCGCCGAGATCGACCGCATCCAGAGCCTTGCTGGCATTGTTCTGCTCCTCATCGGACTGGCAGGCATCGTGGTCGGTTTCACCCGCCGTCTGGTCGTCCGGGAAGCGGAGGTGTGGTAATGCCGGAACGTCAGCATCTGCTGATGAAACAACTGCAACGCCTGGCGCGGGAACGCTGGATGCGGCGCGCGCTGCGCACCATCTTGCAGTCCACATCGATTGCGCTTGGCGTCTGGTGCGCTGGCATGGGGGTGAACCTGCTCTGGAACTGGAATATCGGCGTCCCCGAACTGACGGCGCTGGCGCTGGCGATTGTAGGGATTGGACTGGTCTCGCTGCTCCGCCCGCCAATGCGCCCTGCAGAGGTTGCACGCCGTCTTGATCGGCGCTTCAACCTCAACGAGCAACTGGCGACCGCCGTTGAGATGGTGCAGGTTGATCCGCGTTCTTCGTCGCCGATGGCGGCGCGTCTGCTCGACCGATCCACTGCAACTGTGCATCAGGTGCATCAGTACATTCGCCAGCGTCAGGCGGCGCCCTGGACCGATCTGTTGACGTTGCTGGCGCTGCTGCTAGTGGCGGGAGGTCTGGCGCTCATTTCGGGCATCGGCAGTCTGTCGCTCAATCCGTCAGCGGCGTCGCTCCCGGCGTTGCCGCAGCAGACCGTCCCGCTGCCATTTCCAATGGAAGACATGGTTCCGATGCCCGGCAGTGAGCAGATAATCCCGCTCGAAGGCGGCGAAGAGATGCTGCCGTTCCGACCGGGCAACAGCGCTGGCAATCAGCAATCGGCGTCAGCGCCGTCGCAGCAATCCGCTCCATCCCTGGCGGACCCGCAAACGCTCGAGGCGCTGGCAAATGCGCTGCGTGACCTGGGCGCCACCCGTCCAGTGGCGGATGCGCTTGACCGCGGCGATACTGATGCCGCCGCGCAGCGCCTGCGCGAACTCGCTGATCAGGCGAGCGCGCTTTCGGAAGAAGCGCGGCAGGCGCTCAGTCGTGCATTGCAGGAAGCGGCACGCGACATCGAGCGCCGCGATCCCGCGCTCGCCGGGCGGGTGCGTCAGTCGGCGCGCGACCTTGCGCGTCAGCAGAGCGCCGCTCAGGGTCTTGAAGAGCTGGCTCAGGCTATTGATCAGATGGGCGAGGCGGCAGCCGCCAGCAGTACGTCGCCGCCGAACGAACGTGGGAATGAAGGTCAGGCGAGTACGCCTGGCGGTCCGTCCGGGCAGCCCGGCGCAGAAGGCGAGAGTCAGACAGGTCCGTCAGGAAGCGCCGCTGGCAACAATCCATCCGGCGAGCAGCGTCCGATCGCGCCCGCCGGCAGACTCGGCGTCGAAGGACAACCGGTGACAATCGAGGCGCAGGGCGGCGGGCAGAGCGCAGGCGCAACCAATAATCCGAATGCAACCCTTCAGGGAAGCGCCGGAACGGTGTTTGGCGGGCAGCCGGGAACCGGCGGCGCAATCGGCGCCGACCCGCTGCGCATTCCTCTCGATGAACGCAATGTGGTTCAGGAATATTTTCAGCCCTAAACGGCAGGCGGCGCTCCCGCCGCTGTTCAATGAAGCCTTCCTCCGTCGTATGGAGCGGTTGAGCCTTCAGGCGCAGCGCACCCTGCGCGGACGACCAACCGGCGGTGCGCATCTCAGTCACCGCCTGCTGCCCACATCGATCTTCAGCGACCATCGCCCCTACAGCATCGGCGACGACTATCGTTATGTCGATTGGAACGTGTATGCCCACCAGGACGCGCTGTTCGTCAAGCTTGGCGAGATTGAGCAGGACGTCAACATTCACCTGCTGATCGATGTGTCGCGCTCAATGACATGGGGTTCCCCGCCGAAACTGCGCGCAGCGCAATTGCTCGCCGGAACGCTGGGGTACCTGGCGCTGGCGCATAACGACCGTCTCTACGTCGCGCCGTTCAGCGCGACCGTGCAGCGCGGGTTCGGTCCGGCGCATGGAAAATCGCGCCTGATCGAAATGCTGCGCTTTATTGAGCAGGTGCAACCCGGCGGCGAAACGAATCTCGGCGTCGTGCTCGAAGAATATGCGCGTCGCCATCCGCAGGGCGGTCTCCTGGTCATCTGTTCCGACCTGCTTGCGCCAGAAGGGCTGGAAGCCGGGTTGCGCGCCTACGCGCCGCCAATCTGGCAGGTGCTGGTAATCCATTTGCTCGATCCAGGCGAGTTGAATCCTGAACGTCTTGGTCCGATCGAACTTGAGGATGTGGAGACCGGCACACTTCTGCCGCTGATCGTTGATGATGAAACACTTGCACACTATCGCCGCAATCTGGCCGCCTGGCAGCGGAGCATCGAGTCAGCGTGCGGTAAACGCGGCGCCGCCTGTGCGCGCGTGCTCAGCACCTGGCCCCTGGAGCGACAGATCATTCCGTATCTCCGCGCCCGCCAGATACTGACATAGCCTATGAGCTTTCTCCTGCCGCTTGGATTACTGGCGCTGCTCGCCCTGCCGATCATCGTGCTGCTCCATTTCCTGCGCGAACGCCGCCGGCGCGTGCCTGTGCCATCCCTGCTGCTCTGGGAAAACCTGCCGCGGCGGGTTGATGGCGAGCGCAGCCGCCGTCTGCCCATCACCCTGCTTCTATTGCTCCATCTTCTCATCGCAGCGCTGCTCGGCGTGGCGCTGGGAGGACCGCAGATCGCCGGCGCGCTCACGCCCGATGCGCGCCATACGGCGATCATTCTCGACACCTCCACCAGTATGGCAGCCATTGATGGCGGCGCGAGTCGTTTTGAGCAGGCGCGTCAACGCGCGCGCGCCATTGTGACATCCGCGCCCCCCGGCGACCGGATTACGCTGATTACCGCCGGACCACGGGCGCAGATCGTCGCATCCGGCGAGGACCCGTTCCTGATCAACGCCGCCCTCGACCGCCTTCAGCCCGGCGGCGTCGGAACGGCGATCAATGAGGCGCTGACACTGGCGGAAGCCGCGCTTGATCCGCAGTTCAGCCGACGGATCGTCGTCCTGACCGATAGTGCGTTGCCGCCGCAACCCGCGCGCGATGTGATTGTACCCGTCGAATGGACGACAATTGGCTCAAATGTGCCAAACCGCGCCATTATCGCCTTTGCCAGCCGTCCCTGGGGCGGTCGTCTTCAGGTGTATGCGCGGGTCGCCAACTACGACACTGCGCTTTTCAACGGTACGCTTCGCGTGTTCTCCGGCAATCAGGTTGTAGCGGAAGAACGGGTCGCCATCGCGCCAGACGGCGAAACCGAGATTAGCTGGACGTTGACCGGGGTCTTCGAGGCGTTGCGCGCAGAGATTGACGGACGCGACGCGCTGCCTCAAGACGATGTCGCCTACCTCAGCGTGTCACAGGGGCGCCCGATCCTGGCGCTGCTGGTGTCGAACGAACCCGCCGCCCTTCGCCGCGCGCTTGAAGTCATTCCCGGCGTGACAGTCACGGTCACGACCCCAACCGCCTATGCGACGGCGCCCGAACGCGCTGCTGCCGATCTGACAATCTTCGACCGATTTCTCCCGGACGCCTGGCCCCAGGGATCAACCCTGGCAATCGCTCCGCCGCCAGGATCGTCATTGTTGAATGTGGCGCTGGAAACACGTCAACTCGGGCCGGGCGCGCCGCTGCAACAACGTGGCGGCATGCTGGAAGGAATCGGGTTTGGCGGTGTCATCTTTGGCGCTGTCCGTATGGTTGAGACGCCATCATGGGCGGAGGTGCAGTTGTCGTCCGACAACCTGCCCCTGATTCTCCGGGGACGGGTCGACAATCACGAAATTGCCGTCTGGACGTTTAGCCTGGACAACAGCAATCTGACGACTCGCCTGGCGTTCCCGCTCATGGTCGCGCGCACGGTGCGCGATCTGGCGCCGCCGCCGCTGCCGCAGGCGGTGCGCGCTGGCGAGCCGCTGGTCATCCGTCCCGATCCGCGCGCCACCGCCCTGCAACTGCGCGGTCCCGCCAATCAACAAATCACTGCGCCAGCAGCATCGGTCGTCACGCTCGATACGTTGACCGAGCCAGGATTGTACCGGGTGGAAGAACAACGCAGCGCTGCGACCGTGCTTGCTGGCGTCGTTGGGGTCAATGCTGGCGCAGCCATCGAATCGAACCTGCGTCCGCAGAGTGCGCCGCCATTCCGCGCACCAGGAAGCGATCCAGGCAGCGCGACCGGACGCCATATGTTCGATCTGTGGCCATGGCTCGCGCTGGCCGCGCTCCTGGCTCTAGCGCTGGAATGGGCATATGTGCTGCGCCGACGCTAGAGGGGAGAATGCATGATCCTTCGCAACCCGCAGTTTCTTCTGCTGCTGACGCTTATCCCGCTGATCATCGGCGGTTGGTTGTGGCGCCGCGGTCGCCTGCCTGCGGCGGCGCTCGTGCTGCGCGTGGTGATTGTGGCGCTTATTGTCGGCGCACTCACCGATCCGGTCAGGTTACAGGGACGTATTGAAAGCGCGGGTGCGCCGCTCGTCGTGGTGCTGGTCGATCAATCAGATAGCCTGACCGAAGAAGGCAAGGCGGCGTTGCGCGCGCGCGCTGCGGCGCTCGCTGCAGGCAGCAGCGCTCCAGTGCAGATTATCACGTTTGGCGCGACTGCGGCAGCAGAACGGAGCGCTCCTCCTGGCGATCAGACCGATATTGCCGCAGCGTTGCGCGCCGCGCGCGGACTGATCGGCGCCAGCGGCGGGCGCGTGGTGCTCCTCTCGGACGGACTTCAGACCAGGGGGGATGCGCTTGCTGAAGCGCGGGCGCTCGCTATTGCGGGCATTCCGGTCGATACAGAGCATTACCAGGCGCCAGCACGACCGGAGTTCTGGGTGGCAGCCATCGAGACGCCCGCCACACTGCGCGAAGGTGAAGAGTTTACTGCCCGCATTGTCATGTTCAGCACCGTCGCCGCTGATGCTCAACTGGAACTGACTGTCGGCAACGAGCGGGCGCTGGCGCGACAGGTGCGCCTGACGCCCGGCGAGAATATCTTCCCTTACACCGCTCGCGCCGGACGACCAGGCATTTTGCGGATGCAGGCGACCCTGACCGGACAACCCGACACGCTGGCGCGCAACAATGTCGCTGGCGCAACGGTGCTGGTCGCGCCAATGCCGCGTATTCTCCTCGTCGAGGGACCCGACAACGCCGGGAGTGCGCCATTGCGCAGCGCATTGCGTGGGGCGGGCATTATGGCTGATGTGGCTGATGCTGCATCGCTGCCAGCCCAGATCTCGGCGCTCGGATTGTACGAAGGGATTGTGCTGATCAACGTGCCCGCCAGCGCGCTGACCTTCGACCAGATGGCGACGTTGCGCGAGTTTGTGCGCAGCGAAGGACGCGGGCTGCTGGCGATCGGCGGACGATCCAGCTTTACACTTGGCGCATATAGGGACACGCCTCTCGAAGAGACTCTGCCGGTGACGATGGTCCCGCCGCCGCGCCCGGAGCGTTCCGACACGACGCTGCTCCTGATTATCGACCAGTCCGCCAGTATGGGACCCGAAACGGGCCTTTCAAAGTTCACGATGGCGAAGGAAGCCGCAATTATGGCAACCGAGTCATTGCGCCCGGAGGATCGGATCGGGGTGCTGGCGTTCGACGTGTCAACGCGCTGGGTGGTTGACTTTCAGCCTGTTGGCGTCGGGCTGAGCCTGGCGGACGTGCAACGCCGCATCAGCACACTGCCGCTTGGCGGCGGCACCGACATTTACAACGCGCTGCAGGTAGGACTGCCGGAACTGGCGCGCCAGCCAGGGCGAGTGCGGCACGCCGTGCTGCTCACCGACGGTCGCTCCTTTACCGACGACCGGCTGGCATACCAGCGGCTCATCGAAGAAGCGCGCAGTCAGAACATCACACTTTCGACTATCGCTATCGGAACCGATGCGGACATCGATCTGCTCCAGGTGCTGGCGCGCTGGGGTGCAGGACGTTACTACTTCGCCGCTGAACCCAACGACATTCCCCGCCTGACGCTGCTCGAAAGCGAAATTGTGCGCACCGAACCGCAGGTCGAGGGCGATTTCCGCGCCGAACAAACGGCGCCCCATCCGATGCTGCGCGACTTTGCGCCAGAGCAGATACCTGGACTGAAGGGATATGTCGCCACCACGCTGAAACCCGGCGCTGACCTGGTGCTGCGGTCGCCGGATGGCGACCCGGTGCTGGCGGTCTGGCAATACGGGTTGGGGCGCGCTGCCGCCTGGACTCCCGGCGCTGAAGCGCCGTGGGCTGCCGACTGGTCGAACTGGCCCGAATACGGGCGCTTCTGGGCGCAGTTGATCCGCTACACCCTTCCCGAACCAGACAGCGGACCGCTCCAGGTGCGCGTCGTCCGCGACGGCGACGGCGTGCGCATCGTGGCTGATTCGATTGCGCCAGGCGGCAGACCGCTCGACCTGGCGGACACCCAGGCGACGATTGTGCTGCCCGATGGCTCCTCACGATTGCTCACCCTGCGACAGACGGCGCCGGGACGCTACGAGCAGGCATTAATCCTTCCGACCGACGGACCCTATGCCATCGAGGTGCGCCAGCAGAAAGGGGACGAGGTGCGCGCCGCGCAAACCGGCTATGTGCAGCGCTACTCCGACGAGTACCTTCCCCCCGCCGATCCGCAAACCGGCGTGCGACTGATGAACGACATCAGCGCGATCACCGGCGGCAGCGCATTGCGCGGAGGTTCGCCGATCGCTCCAGGAGGCGCTGTTGCCAGCACTGAGCGACTGCCTGACACCGGTCTGTGGCCCTGGCTGCTCGGTCTGGCGGCGCTGCTCTGGCCCCTCGAAATCGCCGTCCGGCGCGGATGGGTGCGATGGGGTCGGCGGTGAATGGCGAGCGATGAGTGATAGAAAACCGCGCTGCGGGCCGACTCTGGCTGAGATCGTGCAAGCCCCGAAGGGGCTTCAATGTCCTGAGCGAGGGCTGATGAAGATCAAGAAAATTAGTTCGGCATTCCTGGGCGCTGTGGGCTGAAGTCCTGGCTGAGATCGTGCAAGTCCCGAAGGCTTGAACGATGTATTGCACATCTTCCTCCCGCACACTGAAGCCCTGGCTGAGATCGTGCAAGCCCCGAAGGGGCTTCAATGTCCTGAGCGAGGGCTTTAGCCCGCAGCTCAAAGAACGCGCGATCTTACCTAAATAAGCCCGCAGCTCAAAGATTGTGCGGCTCGATAGCACGAGTATACTGGATTCGCTTCATAATCCTCATTAGCCCGTAGCGCAAGCGGCGCGGCAGGGTGCAGGCATGATTCGTCAGGGGAAGAGCGAGCCGCGTTTTTTATAGAAGATCAACCAGATATCAGACAATCTCGTGATCGGCGTTGGCTTCGACAGGCTCAGCCAACGCAGGTTGAGCCTGTCGAAACCAACGCCAACCGCTCCAAAGATGCATGCTCGATTGTCCAGGTTTTATTTGATCTCGCTATCAGGCATGCGCCCTGGCTGGCGACTGACGTCGCACCGGACAGTCGTTCCGCCGGGCGTCCACCTGCGTAGTTCGGCACGCTCACCGCGCGAGGACGCCGCTGTTCCCGTCTGCGCAGGCGAATGGTCGGCTGCGGACCCGCCAGGAGCATTGCAATCGCAAGCAGCGGATGAACCCGGCACGGCGCGCCTGCGTTCCCGGTTTCAGCCTCAACCCTTGTGATGACAATACACCGGATCGTGGTATAGTAGATTCCAGATATACGAAGCGTCATTGTCCAACCGCGCTCTCCGCACCATCCAGTATGACCAGCATCCAGACCACACCGCCAACGCTCGAGCAGGACGCCGCGCCAGCGATCCCCGCCAACCGCAATGCGTTGGGCAAGGAACTTATCTACCGCACGCTGGTGCTGCCCGCGTGCCGCTCGATGTTCGACCGGGTCTGGTTGTACATCGAGGGACCTGTCCCCCACCCGGCTGAGGGTCCGGTCATCGTCTATATGAACCATCCCGGCTGGTGGGACGGATACATGGCGTTCCTGCTGGATAAAATCGTGCTGAACGAGCGATTCCAGAGCTACATCATGATGGAAGAGCGGCAGTTGCGCGTCTACCGCTTCTTCACCTGGTGCGGCGCCTTTTCGGTTGATCGACGTCGCCCTGGCGAAGCAGAGCGTTCGATTGCCTATATCAGCCGTCTGTTGCGCGAACGACGCGATCGCATGCTCTGGATTCTACCACAGGGGCGCATCGTCCCCAACGACCGCCGTCCGTTGAAAGTCTACCCCGGTGTTGCGCGCATTGCGAAGCGGGTTGGCGACGTGCTCTTCTGGCCCGTCGCGCTGCGCTACGAGTTTCGCGGCGAGCAGCGACCCGAAGCGTTTATCCGCGTCGGACCGCCGCACACCAGTGATCTGACAGCGCCTGAAGAGATAATTGTGACGGACGTGCAGGCGCGCCTAACGGCGGCGGTCGACGCCCTGCGCGACGAGGTCAACGAAGAGCGGCTGGAAGCGTACTGCACACTGTTGCGCGGCAAGCGCGACATCAGCCAAATCTGGGCGGACGTTGTCGCAGTGTGGCGCCGAACCATGCAGCGACTGCCAGGAAGATCACGCCGACCAGACCCGCCAGCGGATACCCGCGCGCCAGATTTGCAGCAGTGAAGAACAGGCTGCTGAGAATATAGAGGAGCGCAGGGACATGACGCCAGACGAACCATAATGTCCGTGACCATATAGAAGACGTCTTCGCCTGAGTCTGCGAGCCGCCATGCTCGACGCCTGCGCCAGGGGGCAGGAGGAAGGACACAATCAGCGCCATAAGAAACCCAACGCCCCACCAACCGGCAAAGTTCTGCGGCGGCACCTGGTAATATGGACCAGTGTCGATCCATGTCCAGTAAGAATTGATGAACGTGGCGACCGTTTCGATCTGGAGATCGAGCACGACGATCAGGATGCCGGTGAGCGTCGCAAGCCCGAAGCGCCCGCCGCGATCGCCAAGCGCCAGGCGCGCCAGTTGCCACGACCCGAACCCCGCCATCAACCAGGCAAGCGTAATAGGAACCGGCACAATCCCCAGTATCTGCGGCTGCAACATCTCGGTATATTGATAGCGGCCAAATGGCCATCCGGTGGTTTCGCCGATGTGCTCGACCGCCCACGCCAGCACGCCTGCAAGCGCAACGGCAAGACCGCCGCGCATGCCATACATGCCCAACGCCCAGAAAATGACGGACAGACCCTGGACGATCAACATTGCAGCGCCCATCCAGAGCCCCCAGGACGGCACGGCATCGAGCGCAACCGTGATGGTTGAACCGGGAAAGACTGCGCAGTAGGCAAAGAAACACGCCAGCGAAAGCCAGCGAAACAGAGGCGACGGCGACATGGAAACAGATGGCGCAACGCGCAGTGAACGACTGGTATTACTTCTGCTCTGCATGCTGTTCCTCGCAACACGATTGCCGGGTTTGCTGGCGCTGCCGCTATTCAATGACGAAGCGGTCTACCTGTACCGCGCGCAACAATTCCCCGCCCAATTCCTGTTCACCATTCACGACGGCAAACTCCTTCACGAATTGTTCCTGGCTGCACTCGTCCGCCTCCCCTGGGACCCGCTCCTCGCCGGTCGGCTCCTGTCGGTGCTGTGCGGCTGGCTGACCGTCGTTGGACTGTGGCTCAGCGGGAAAATCATTGCCGACACGACAACCGGCGCTCTGGCTGGTCTGCTGTACATCCTCTCTCCCCTGGCAATCGTCCATGATCGTCTGGCAATTCCCGACGCAATGCTGGGAAGCATGGCGAGTTTCCTGCTGGCAGCCAGCCTTCGTTTGACCGTTCTTGCGCAACTGAACCGCTGGCATGCAGCAGGCGTCGGCGCATTGGCAGCGCTGGCTGCGCTGGTCAAGCTGCCTGGGCTGTTCCTCTTCACACTCCCTGCAGTCATGATCCTGGCGCGATCAGACTCTCCAGACCACTCCTATCAACGATGGACGCTGCTGCGCACCGCTCTGATCATGACTCTGTTGGGAATCGCTGCATTTGCCCCATTCAACTACGGCGGCGCCGAGAGTCAGAAAGTCGGCGTGACCAATATCGCGCTCCAGTTTGAGCGACTGGCAGCAAACGTCCGCCACATTGCCGGGTGGATGGCAATAACTTTGCCATTATCGACATTGGCGCTGATCGGTTTTGGTCTGAGCCAGCCACACACACGCCGCCTGGTCCTGACACTTGTCACAGCCGCCGGTCTCTTCTGCCTGGCGCTGGCTGCGATTGGGAGCACGCTCTATCCGCGCTACATCCTGCCATCGTGGCCAATGGCGCTGCTTGCCGCCGCTCTTGGCGCGCGCCAGATCACTCGCTCTGCTCGCGTCATGCGCGGTGCAGCGACGGTCGTGACAATGATCTCAATAGTCTGGGGCGTCGTTTTCAATCTCCAATATGCCAGAGACCCCGCAGGCGCCTGGTTGAGCGCGGTTGACCGACGACAGTACCTTGAGTCCTGGTCAGCAGGATACAACCTGCCGGATGTCTACGCCGCTCTCCGCGCCATAGCATCAGAGAAGGGCGGCATTGTGGTCGTCAGCCCCGTTCACGAGCGGGTCATCCATTTCGGTCCTAAAATTTACCTCCGTGATGAACGGCTTGTTTCCTTTACCGATATTGATTTTCGTAGCGCCGACGCTCGCGTGCTGATCCGCGACATCGCAGCGCGTCGTCCGGTCTTCGTGCCTCTTGACGCCCAGGAAGTCGTTGCGTTTGACATTGAGCGGCGCTTCCCTGAACTCAAGCGCATACGCGAGTGGCGCAACCCCCACAGCAACATGGCGTTTTACCTGTACGTCTGGGCGCCGTGAGAACCGGGAACTGAGAACTGAGAACCCAATCCGTGAGGGTCCGTCTCGATCTGGGCGTATCCGTGTTCTATCCATGCTCCTGAGCGCCGAAGCCGCCGCCGCCAGGCGTTTCGATGCGCAGGATGTCGCCAGGTTGCAAATCAATAGTTGTTTTGCCGGGAAGGATGCGTTCCTCGTCATCACGCACCAAAACGTTGCGCCCGCGCAATCCGGGAGCGCCGCCATGCAAGCCATAGGGAGCATATACCCGCCGCTCGGTCAACAGGCTGACGGTGACCGGCGCCCGAAACTCAATCTCGCGCACCAACCCATCGCCGCCGCGCATGCGTCCTGTTCCGCCTGAACCGCGGCGCAACCCGTAGCGTCGCACAATCAGCGGGAACTGTCGCTCCAGCGCCTCCACCGGCGTATTGAGCGTGTTGGTCATGTGCACCTGCACGCCGCTGAGACCTGGCAGCGCCGGACGCGCCCCCATTCCTCCTCCCAGCGTTTCGTAATAGGCGAAAGACGCGCCGTTCTGCGCCACGCCGCCAAACGTCCAGTTGTTCATCGTCCCTGCCGAGGCGGCGGGGATGCGCTCAGGAAGCGCCTGCGCCAGTGCGCCGAAGACAACATCAACGACGCGTTGCGCCGTCTCGACGTTGCCGCCAGCGACGGCAGCAGGAGGATAAGGCGCCAGAATGCTCCCGGCTGGAATACGAATGTCAAGCGGCGCAAACGCGCCAGCCGACGACGGCATATCGGGAGGACCGAGGCAGCGGAAACAGTAGAACACCGCCGACTCGGTGACGGCGCGCGGGGCATTGAGCGGTCCGCGACACTGTGGCGCTGTCCCGTCAAAATCTACGATAGCGCGCTCGCCGTGGATGCTGATGCGCACGCAGATCGTTAGTGGATCAGGAGCGACGCCGTCATTGTCGAGCATATCTTCAAAGGCGTATATGCCATCCGGTATCGCAGCGATCACGGCGCGCATATGGCGTTCGCCATACGCCAGAAGCGCTTCCATGTGACGCGCCACCCATTCGGGGCTGTAACGTTCCGCCAGTTCCGCCAGACGTTGTGCGCCAATGCGGTGACAGGCGATCTGAGCCGCCAGATCGCCGCGGCGCTCATCGGGGGTGCGTGAGTTGCGACAGATCAACTCGATGACTGACTCATCGGGCGCGCCGTTGCGCACGAGGAGGGTTGGCGGGACGATCAACCCCTCCTGGTACACTTCCCGGCTCATCGGCATCGAGCCAGGGGTCATGCCGCCAACATCGGCGTGATGGGCGCGCGTTGCGGTATAGCCGATCAGCGTTGTCCCGGCATACGCCGGAGCGACCGTTGTGAGATCGGGAAGATGCGTACCGCCAAGATAGGGATCGTTCAGAATGACGACATCACCCGGCGCAAGTGTGAACTGCGCCAGCGCCGCCTCGACGGAGCGCGGCATAGCGCCAAGATGCACCGGAATATGCGCCGCCTGGGCGACCATTCGCCCCCGGGCATCGAAAACCGCACAGGAAAAATCGCGTCGCTCCTTGATATTCGCCGAAAGCGCGCTCCGACCGAGCGCCGCGCCCATTTCTTCCGCGATCGCAGCACACCGGTTGCGAAATACCTCGAGATCGACCGGATCAACCGAGGGATGAGAAAAATACGATACCATCGGAGAAAATCGTCACTTGAACTTAACGATTGGCATGGTACCATAGAGTCGGTATGATGGCTATATCGCCAGGCATCGAACGGGTAGAGACCGTGCCAGCGCCAGGAGCGATCTTTTCAGGGAGATAGCCTTTCGCACCATTATCTGTGACGGAAGAGGGCACGTTATGAGCGCCAGACAACCGCTTCGGATTCTGCTAGTCGAAGATGACAGCATGATTGCCACCGTTATTGCGCTCGGACTGCGCATGCTTGGCGTGCCATATCTGCTCGATACTGCATACTCCGCCGAAGAAGGTCTCGATCTGTTCAATCAGAACGCCTATGACCTCGTGATGAGCGATTATAACCTGCGCGGGATGAATGGATTGTCACTACTAAAGACGATTCGACAGAGCAAGCCGGAAGTGCCGACCGTCCTGTTTACGGCATATGACACGCCTCAGTTGCAGCGTCAGGCGCGTGAGGCGGGCATTAGCGAGTACCTTGCCAAACCGTTTCTGATTGAGGATTTTGTGAACCTCGCACGCAACCTGCTCCCCATTGCCGCCAATGAGATTGGCGCTCATCCGCAACAGGCGCCGCTACCTCTTCCGCCTCAGGCGTCGTAGCCAGAGCGCTGCGATGGCTGCGACCACGAGCAGAATCGCCCACGGTACAGGGATTTCGTACACAAGGGCGATGCCATAGGCGCTTCCTATAAGGACAGTTGCGATCATCACAAATGCCAGAATGGTTCCCTCCCATCCCGGTGATTTTTCTGGCATATGCGTCCCTCTTCCGCTTGTCCTGAATCGGTAATCGCCGTATAATCGGCGCGGCTTTCGCCAGGATATGCGCGTGCGCCGCCGCACCAGCGGACGGCGTTCTTTTTGTGTGAGTTGCAGCCTATGGCGTGGTTCATCGAACTGCTTAAGAGTAATCCGCTCCTGCTCCTCTTTATCGTTGCTGCGATCGGCTATCCGCTCGGTCGCATCCGCCTGTTTGGTCACAGTCTCGGCGTCGCTGCCGTGCTGTTCGCCGGTCTGGCGATCGGCGCGCTCGACCCGGATCTCAAACTGCCGGAGGTGATCTATACCCTGGGATTGGTGGTCTTCGTCTACACCATCGGGTTGAGCAGCGGCGCCGGGTTCTTCGCCTCGTTCCAGCGCAAAGGATTGCGTGATAACCTGCTGATCGTCGGCATGCTGATCGTCGCGGCGCTGGCTGTCGCCGGTGTGCAGTACGCTTTCGAGTTGCGCCCAACTCTCGCCGCCGGACTGTTTGCTGGAAGCCTGACCAATACTCCAGCCCTGGCAGCCGTGCTGGAACAGATCAAAACCATCGCCCCCGCCGATGCCCGCGAGCAACTGCTGGCCGACCCGGTGATCGGATATTCGATTGCCTATCCGGTCGGCGTGATCGGCATGATTGCAACGATTGCCACACTTCAGCGCGTCTGGCGCGTGGATTATACCAGCGAAGCGCAGAGTCTGCGCGATCTTGGCGCAGCGGGACAAAAACTGGTCAATCGCACGGTGCGCATCACCCGTCCGGAGATCAGCCTGCTGACCGTTGATGAACTGCTGCGCGCCAAACAATGGCGCGTGATCTTCGTCAGACAACTGCGCAACGGTCAGATGACCCTCGTTGATGGCGCCGTTCGCCTCCAGCAAGGAGACCTGGTCAGTCTCATCGGCACCGAAGAGGAGATTGCTGAAGCTGCCGCATTTCTGGGTGAGCCGACGGATGAACGCCTGGAACTCGACCGCAGCAAACTCGACTTCCGGCGCATTTTCGTGTCCAACCCGCAGGTTGTCGGACGACCGCTGCGCGAGCTGCGGTTGCCGCAGCGCTATGGCGCGCTGGTGACGCGCGTGCGACGCGGCGATATGGAACTGCTGCCCCACGGCGATATGGTGCTGGAACTTGGCGACCGGGTGCGTGTCGTTGCGCTGCGCGAGCGCATGGACGAGGTGAGCGACTTCTTTGGCGACTCGTACCGCGCTCTAAGCGAAATCGACATTCTTACCTTCAGCCTGGGGCTGGCGATGGGACTGTTGCTCGGCATGATCCCGTTCCCGTTGCCTGGCGGCGCAACCTTCCGCCTCGGCGTCGCTGGCGGTCCGCTAGTGATGGCGCTGATCCTGGGGGCGCGCGAACGCACCGGACCGCTGGTGTGGAATATCCCCTACAGCGCCAACCTGACCCTCCGCCAGACCGGGCTGGTGCTGTTCCTGGCAGGCGTTGGCACGCGATCCGGTTATGCGTTTGTCAGCACTTTCGCGCAGAGCGGTGGGATCGTCCTGTTTGTCGCCGGCGCCGTCATCACGTGCGGCGTAGCGTTCCTGACGCTGTGGATCGGGTACAAACTGCTGCACATTCCGATGAGTCTGCTGATTGGCATGCTCGCTGGTTTGCAAACCCAGCCGGCAGTACTGGCATTCGCACTGGAACAGACGAAGAACGATGCGCCAAACATCGGCTACACCACCGTCTACCCGATGGCGATGATCGCCAAGATCCTGCTGGCGCAGGCGCTCGTCCTATTTCTGCAATGAGAACACGTTGAGAAGTGATCCCTCGAAGCGCGGCATAAACTGATAGATCGAACCATCGACGCCGACATCGAGCAGCTTGACGGTCCAGGTCTCATACCGGTTTTCCGGGATCAGGATGCGGCAGACGAACGCTCCCTGCGCATCGAAGACATGGACTTCTAACAGCGCTCCAATGCCTTCGGGCGCGCTGCGTTCAACCTGCACGTAGATGTTCCCGGCGGCATCTTCCTGCACAAAGCGGACCGACAATAATTGCGGCGCATCCGCGTTGATCGTCTGGATCGGCGTTTCTGCCGCATCAAACACCTCGACAACACCCCTTGTTGAGTCAGCCCTCTGCGCCGCATACCGGCGTCCGCTCGCGCGTCCCACAATACCCGGCAGACGACCCGTGGGCATAACGCCGGAGGTTTCAGAAACCGGTTCGAGTAATCCGCGCACAATGACGCCGATGGGACGATCACTGCCGTCGCTCGAAAGGTACAACGTGTCACCGACGATATGCAACGGTCCGCGCGGCTGCTCAACAACGACCGAGATGCGCCGTTGCAGGCGCCCCTGAGGATCATACTGATCCAGAATCCCCTGTACATCATCGAGCACGTAGAGATTGCCCGCGTCATCAATGGCAATATCCGCAGGCGCAGCCGGCGCCTGGACAGGAATGGTCGTCCGATAGGTCCCATCAGCGGCAAACGCCTGTACCCGGCGATTGACGGTATCGCATATGAAGATATTTCCCTGGCGATCCACCCCAAACGATTGCGGTCCGAAGCCGCTGGCAAACCGGGGAACGTCCACGCTTTTGCGGGTATTGCCGGTGGGAATGACAACCGACAGCGTTTGCACATACTGCTCGCACCCGGCTGGCTGCGTCTGGTCAACCGCTGGCGTCGGCGGCGCGATGGCAACGGTTGGTGAGGGCGGAACAGGTGTCGCGGCTGGCGCAGGCAGCGGCGAAGGCGGAACAGGTCTCGCAAGCGGCGATGGGGGCAAGGGCGAAACGGCGGGAACGGTCGGCATTGTCGCCGCTGGCGGGAGAGCAGTTGGCGAACCCTGCGCCACCGGCGACTCACCGGGTTGAGCGCAGCCTGTAACCACAATGACGCTGGCGATTGCCAGGAAAAGGCGCACGACGATGAAGTTGCGCCGGGCGCTTCCGCTTCGCCGAAAGGAAGCGGGGAGGATCAGGGAGGCTGCGAACAGGAGCAATACACCGGCGGTTGGGAAAAGTAACACGATAGAAACCAACTTCTTTATGCGCGCTGCTTACGCTGGTGCAACCAGCGCTCAAACGACTCCAGACTTTCGGTTGACTTTTTCCCCAGCACCAGACCTTCGACGCCGATGTCTTCATCGAGGTCTGGCCAATGAATGCCATACCCTGCGCCGCTGATCTGGAAATGAGCGCGCTCTTCGGGCATTCCATACGCCAGACGCGGATACCACGCAATGGGTACGGCGATCGTGCGCCCGTCTTCCAGTTCCACCGACAGCGTGTCGTCCGTCACTGAGACATTGACAATTCTAGGAAGGGTGAGCGTTACCGCCGCAGAAAGCATCCCACTCATTTCTGAGCCTCTCCAGGTTTTCTCGTATGATTCGCTCAATGTCCCGCAGCTCCTTTCGGTTATAGCCGCGACTTTCAGACAGCGCTACATCGGGATCGAGCCAAAACTTTGCGCTCTTATTCCCACAGTCTACGTGCACGCGACGTCGTTCGCCGCAGTCATACGAATAGAAGTAGAAACGGTATGGACCATAGCGCAGAGCGGTTGGCATGCCTTATCACCCCGACGCGCTGGAGCGACGATTGTTGAGATTATACAAAGTCGCCTGCAAACTGTAAAGAACACCGAGGTTCAGGTGACAGGCGCCTTGTCGAATGCGACCGTCACCGATGGGCTGGCACGGAGCGCTGTAACCCGGCGCGCCAGCACTGCATCATATAGATGATCTCGGTTTGCCAGGCATGCCAGGAGTGTGCGTATGATGGAGCAGCCATCGATTCATGTCTCGACAGGTGATCAAAGCAGAGCCGCAGCGCGTCCGCGATTGCAGTTTTTCCCCATCTCGTTTTTTGCGGCGGTGCTGGGTCTGACAGGAATGACGATTGCATTTCAGCGCGCGGAACGCTTGCTCGGAATGCCCTTCGCTATCAGCAACGTTTTGCTGGCGGCGTCGCTGGCGGTCTTTGTAGCGATTGCGACGTTCTATGCGCTGAAGGCGGCGCGATACCCGGATGCGGTCAAGCGGGAGTTCGCTCACCCGATCAAGATCAACTTCTTCCCAACGATTTCGATCAGTCTGTTGTTGTTCAGCATCGCGTTCATGCGCCTGAACAGCGACGTTTCACGCGCCTTCTGGATCGCTGGCGCTGCCGGACATCTGGCGTTCACAATTGCGATTCTGTCCGCCTGGATGCAGCGAACAACCCTTCAGATCCAGCACATCAATCCTGCCTGGTTTATTCCGATGGTCGGCAATATCATCGTGCCGATTGCAGGCGTTGAGCACGCGCCAGCCGAGATTTCCTGGTTTTTCTTCAGTATCGGTCTGATCTTCTGGCTTGCGCTGTTTATTCTTTTTCTCAACCGGATTATTTTCCACAATCCCCTTCCTGAGCGCCTTACACCGACACTATTTATCATGATCGCACCTCCGGCGATTGGCTTTATCTCGTACCTCCGGTTGATGGAGCGCGAGGTGAGCGGTTTTGAACTGGACGGATTCGCCAGGATTCTGTATTATTTCGCACTCTTCATCTTTATTGTGTTGCTTACGCAGTATCGCCAGTTTGTCAAAATACCCTTCTACCTGTCGTGGTGGGCATATTCCTTCCCAATGGCGGCGATCACGATCGCGACGGTGCTCATGGCGTCGAAAACGAATATGCTCTTCTTCCAGGGGCTGGCGTATCTGCTGTTGATCGCCCTGGCAGCACTGATCGCTCTGTTGCTGTTCCGCACGATTGCTGCGATTGTTCAGCGGAAGATCTGCGTCGAAGACGAATAAGCGTTCAGCGCCTCGTCGGCAGCGCGCCAGCCGCTCTCGATGGCGCCGTGCACCGTCTGCGGGTTGCTGTCGTAGACTGTCGCTTCACCGGCAAAGAATAACGTTGCTCCCTCCGGCGCCGCCAGGATGCGGCGCGCCGCTGCCGCACCCGGCGGTATGTGCGCATATCCGCCGCATGCGAAGGGGTCGGCGCTCCAGGCGACCCGCCGCGCGGCAACGCATCGCTGCGCCAGATCGTCCCGCCCCAGCAGCGTTTGCAATTCTCTCAGCCCGATGGCAATCGCCTCCGCCTCGTCGAGCGCGTCGAGGGCGCGAGCGCGCGACGCAGTCGCGTAGGCGACCATAACGGCGGCGTCACGCGTCGTGTGCGCAGCGGGCCACCAGCGCGCCGCCAGCCCCGTGTGCGCCATGAAGGTCAGATCGGCATCCCAGAGCGGCTCGTCAAAACGGAAAAGAAGTTTGGTCGCCGCTTCAACGCGCATTGCCTGGATTGCCCATTGCTTCGATGCGCTCAATGGCGGATCGAAGCGAGGAATACCACGTTGCAGCACTGCCACAGGGATGGTCACAACACAGCAGTCGGCATGAAACACGCCAGCATCAGTTTCGACTGCAACCCCGCCAAAGGTGTGGCGCACCACGCGCGCAGCCGCGCCAAAACGAATGTCGAGACCGCTGGCATGCCACGCGAGCAACGGCGCGTACCCTGAGCGCAACCGATACTCCCGCTTTCCGGCGTGATCGACGCGCAATTCACGCGACAGATCGGCGCAACTCAGCGTCTCAACCGACGCACAGCACGTTTGCGCCAGCAATACATCTGCCGCTCTCAGCGCCTCATCGTCGAACCCGCTCTCGCGCAAATAGTCCGCCAGCGACCGATCTAGCGCATTGGACGGCAGGTCGCGCAACCGGTCGAACGCCTGAAACAAGGCAGTGATCAGATCACGTCGGACAACCGGCAGCGCATCGAGCGTGCGCGCCGGTCCGCCATCGCTCCAGCGCAGGCGCTCATACCGGTCAACCGGGATGGTTTCGATGCCCGCAGCAGCAGCGAGCGCGTGAGTCACGGCGTGTTCGCCGTGGATGAATTCCGCACCATACTCGACGGGGAACGGTGCGAAGGTCTCGTCAGTCCAGACTCTTCCACCGATCCGATGGCGCGCTTCGAGCGTCTGAACCGCCGCTCCTGCGTCGTGCAGTCGTCGAGCGGCGGCAAGACCGGCGGCGCCTGCGCCAAGAACGATGACGCGCATAGAAAACACCGGGTATAATGCAGCAGACTGAAGAACGATACAATGAGCATACCATGGAAATCCGCCTTGCGACAGCGGCTGATGCCCCGGCGCTTGCCTGGCTGAATGCCGCTTTCAATGGCGTGCAGATCTCGCCAGAGCGCATGGCAGAGCAGATCGTCCGGTGCAGCGGCATTGAGTCTGCGCTGATTGCATACCATGATGATCGAGCCGTTGGCTTCGCATGCCTGCGCCTGATACCATGGCTCTGTTACGACGTCATGTATGCGGAGCTGACCGAGTTGTTCGTGGTTGAAGCGTTCCGGCGTCGCGGCGTGGCATCGGCGCTTGTGGCGCACGCCGAACAACTGGCGCGCGCGGCGGGCGCTGCAGAACTGCGCATTCTAACAGGGCGCGACAATCTCGCTGCGCAGGCGTTCTACCAGGCACTGGGATACGAGGATGAGAACGAGATGTTGATGATACGGCGTCTTTAGAAAAAGCTTCAGAAAGGATGATCTCACAGGAAGATCAATCTAAACCCGGACAGACACGTTTACACCTGTGGAGCGGCAGGCGTTGGCTTCGACAGGCTCAGCCAACGCCGATTACGAGATTACCTAATAGCGGGTTGATCGTAAATGGAAGGGCGCAAAGACGCAGAGGGCAAAGGAATTGCGAGAATGTGCGCCTCTGCGACGTTGCGTCAAACTTTCCAGGGAATGCTGTGGAACACAGCTTCAGGAGGCGATGCATGGGCAGACGACTGCGCGCGATGCTGCTGATGGCAATCGCGGCTTTGATCTTTGTGGGGTGCGGCGCAGGCGCGCCGACCGTCACTCCGACGCCAACGCCGACGCCAGCCGAGATCAGTGCGCGCGCCGGGCAGGCGACGAGTGCAGCGCAAAGCCTGGCGTTTTCGATCACAGTGACAGGCCAACCGGTCTACAGCGACCCTTCCCGCGTCTTCATTATTACGTCCATCGAAGGCGCCCTGCGCCGACCCGACGGGGTGCTGGCGACGCTTAAGCTGCGCAGCGCGGCCGGCGTCAGCGAGGTGCGTTCTGTCTCGCTGGCGGGGAAGCAGTACATCACCAATCCGCTGACGCGCGCCTGGCAGTGCCTGGCGCCAGGGCAGGCGTTCGATGCCGCGATCCTGTTTGATCCACAAAAGGGGATTGAACGCCTGCTCCAGGATGGCATTGAAACTATCTCGCTTGTGGGCGAAGAAGAGCTGGATGGACGCCGGACGTACCACCTGCGCGGCACGATCCCCGGCGCGCGGCTGGCGGAGATCAGCGGCGGTCTGATCGGCGCTGCTCCGGTTGTTGCTGACATCTGGGCAGACCGGGAGACGCTGCGGCTGGCAAAGATCGTGCTGGTCGACAAAGCGCCTGATGCGCCGGAACCAACCACCTGGACGCTGATCTTCAGCGCCTACGATCAACCGGTTGAGGTGCGCGCGCCGATTGAGTGTTAGCGCCAGTGCCATTCACATAAGCGCTCGCAGAGGCGCGAAGGCGCAAAGTTATTTAGATTGTGAAACTTTGTGCCTTCGCGCCTTTGTGTGAGGCTCTCAAAAGGTGACCGGCGCTCATATCAAGTGGAGGAGAAGCGATCCTTGACGATAGACCAGAAACCAACCACCCTTAGCCCACCCCAGTCAACTGAAGAACGCGGCGCATCCGCCTGGCTGCAGCGACCGTCCACGGCGCTCGCTCTGGTCTGCGCCGCCGTCTTTGTCGGCGCTGTCGATCTGACAATCGTCACGGCGGTGCTGCCGAAGATTATGGTCGATCTGAGCGTCTCGATCGATACCGAATTGCACCGCGCCTCGTGGATCATTACCGGGTATCTGCTCGCCTATACGATCAGCATGACCTTTACCGGTCGCCTGTCCGACCTGTATGGACGGCGCGCCGCCTACCTGATTTGCCTGACTATCTTTACGATTGGCTCGGTGGTGGTTGCCGTCGCGCCTGCCCTCGAAGAGATCGTTCTGGGACGGGTGGTGCAGGCGCTCGGCGCTGGCGCGCTGGTGCCGATTTCAATGGCGCTGGTCAGCGACCTCTTCCCGCCGGAGCGCCGTCCAGCAGCGCTGGGAGTGATCGCCGCCGTAGACACCGCCGGGTGGATGGTCGGGCACGTTTATGGCGGCGCGCTGATGCGCCTGTTTGATGACTGGCGACTGCTGTTCTGGCTCAATGTGCCGTTCGGTCTGATCGCCCTGGCGCTGACCTGGCTGGCGCTGCGGCGCGTGGTCGTCACCCGTGCGTCGGGCAGTTTCGACTGGCGCGGCGCAGT
>JAUQOW010000272.1 GCA_030550675.1 Chloroflexota bacterium | reverse complement strand
TTTTTGAGAAAATAATCCAGCATCGCCAGGTCCAGCCCGCGCAGGCGGGCTTCGCAACCGCAGCCCGCGACTTTAGCCGCCGGGCGGACAGGATCAGGGGGAGAGGCGTCCTGACGCCTGAGTCGGCGTGGGCTTCGACAGGCTCAGCCCACGCCCGCTTTGCGAGAGTCCCGGTAAACTCATCGATCCCTCACGACTGGCTTTTCGACCACGATAAAGTAACTTCCAGAGCGCAACCGACCGAACAGCCACAGGTCGAGTTCCATGAAGAGCGTGACCGCCAGGAGCGCATAGTAGACCAGTCCGCGGCGCCGGAGGTGAGCGCGCATGCGCTGGCGCGCCCGGATTTCGCGCGCGGCGCCTTCGCTGACCGGCGCGCTGGCGTCGGCTGGCGCGGCGCCGTTGCTGCGCGCCTTCTCCTTCCGGCTGCGCCCGATGATCGCCTCGCCGAGTTTCATCAGCACATGTTCGACAAAACTGGTCGCCACACTGTTCCAGAACACCACCCGCACCGGGCGCAACCCGGCGCGTTGCATGGCATCCAGCACATCCTCCCAGGTCTTCAGCGCCTTGATATGGTCCGACTTGCGCCGCGCCTCGCGCTCGAAGTCGTAGACGCCGGCGCGAACGAACTGCCGCCCCAGCCAGCGGCTTGCCTCGACCAGCGGTTGCAGGCGCGACGGCTCGCGCGTATTCGAGAAGACCAGGAAGCGTCCGCCGGGACGCAGCACGCGCGCCGTTTCGCAGAGGTATGCATCGATGACATCGCGCGGAAAATGTTCGAGCACATCGATCGAGAACGCTTTATCGAACGTGCCATCAGCAAACGGCAACCGACGCGCATCCCCCTGGATGAGCGCAACGCTCTTCACCGCTTCATCAGCAAACAGCGTCGCCGGATCGACGCCGATCATCAGGCGCACGCGGTCGGCGTTCCATGCGGCGAACTTGCCGTTGCCGCAACCACTGTCGAGCACCACATCGGTCGGTCGCAGATCGAGCAGGCGCTGCAATGCCCGATTGCGCACCCCTGCCGCGAGCAACGGCGGCGCCAGGTCGCGGTAGTCGAGTTCGCGCGCCAGTTCCTCTTCTTCGCTGACATACTTCGACACATACGCGAACTTCACGCCGCGCGGCATAAAGTCAAGGTACCCGTCGCAGCGCGGATACTCAGCGCCGCATGCTGCGCATGTCACGCCGCCATCGGTCACGATCAGATTGCGCGAAGCGCACGTCGGGCACTGGAGCAGGCGGTAGAGGTCGTAAGGAACCATATGGCGCATACAAATGACAAAACTGGCACTTGCGCGCCCCCTGTCTCTTCGGCTAGAATAGAGGCGCGCAGGCGCGCCAGAGGATACCACCAGATTGGCGCCTGCGCAAATTGGTTTCGAGAGACCTCTTGCTTTTCTGCCCACGGCAGCGTTGACCGTGGAAGCGCAGCGGATCTGCGCGACATGCTCTACTCGCAGCAGCGGTAGGGGCCCCACTCCCGCGCGGGATGGGGTGCAGGGGCAAGGGGCGTAGTAAGTGAGGGTGTATGTTACATACGTGGAGGGTGGACGAAGGCGTCCGCGTCCGACCGAGAATCAGGCCGGTCAAAGGATGTATCGGGATTCGCATCCGGCCGTTCCGGCGAACGGACGAAGAGTATGCGGCAGTCGCAGCCGTCGTCGCGCGCGCGCCTGCCGGCGAGATTTGTGATTTCGAGTACAGTAATCCCGCAGATCTTCGCGCATTTGATGAGGTATTCTCCCCCGACGCTCAGCCGCGTCGCTATGTCGCCGTGGCGCCCGACGGCGCCGTCATCGGGTATGCGCACACCTTCCCCACGACCTGGATCGCTGAGCCAGGAGGATTCTGGGCGGCAGTCCGCGTTCTGCCAGCCTATCGGCGCCTGACGATTGGGCGGCAGTTGCTTGCCCGCGCGCTTGGCGAGGCGCACGCCGCAGGCGGACTGTTTGCGCTGGCGCAGGTGCGCGAACAACTGGCGGACGCCACCGATTTCGCTGAGCAAACCGGCTTCAGCGAGATGCTGCGCAGTTGGGAACTGCGCCTCAACACGCGCACTGTCGATGTAGCGCCGCTCCGTCGCTACGTCGAGCGCGCCGAGGCGTCCGGCATCCGCCTGACGACGCTCGCCGAGCTGCGCGATACCGATCCCGGCTGGCTGCCGAAACTGCATGCGCTGCACTTCACGCTCAACCGCGACGTGCCGCTTCCCGACGCGCCTAACATCACGCTCGAATGGTTCGAGCGCTTCGCGCTGACTTGCCCGGAGGCGTTCTTTGTGGCGCTTGACGGCGACCGCTACATCGGCGAGAGCGTCATGCACCCCGACAACCGACAACCTGGTTTGCTCAACCAGCGTCTGACCGGAGTGCTGCGCGACTACCGCGGGCGCGGCCTGGCTATGGCGCTCAAGGCGTTGACCATTGCCTATGCGCAGACCCACGGCTACACGCAGATCAGCACCTGGGTCGAATCGACCAACGCCAGCATGCTGGCGATCAACGAGCGCCTCGGCTTTACGCGCCATTCGGGCATGGTGATGTACCGCCAGGATCTGACGTGAGGGGGCTTGTTTCCTCACCCCCCACCCCCCCTTCTCCAGCATCGCTGGAGAGGGGGCTTGTTTCCTCACCCCCAACCCCCCTCTCCAGCATCGCTAGAGAGGGGGCTACAGTTGCGAAGTCCGCCTGCGGGGGTGGGAACCGGCGAGAGACTGCTTTTGAGCGCACACAAAGGCGCAGAGGCGCGGGGTGTTTGTATTGTGGGACTACTCTGGCTGCGGTGAATAAGCTACGGGCTAAAGCCCTCGCTCAGGACATTGAAGCCCCGCAGGGGCTTGCCCGTTCTCAGCGAGGGCTTCAGCCCGCAGCGCGACTCCCCACTCCCCATTCCCCACAAATCAGTTTGTGCTGAAAAGCTATTAATCCGTCCTGACCCGTCCCGATCCGTGCGCATCCGTGTCCTATCGCGCATGCCGCGATCTGATTGACTCTCCCGTTTCCGGCATTGTATGATGATACACAACACACATAGACACACTGCGTCGCAGGAGCCGTCTGACCATGCCCGATTTCCCAGATCTTCCCGACAGCCTCAAAGCCCGCCTCGCCGCCGCTGGCGTCAGCGACGCCGAGTCGCTCGCCGCTGCGCTGGCTGCCGACCCGGAGCTACAGCGCGAGATCGAGGCGTTCCTTGCGGAAAACGCCGAAACCATGCGCCGGCTGCTCGAACAACTGGCGCGCGATGTCGAAGCATTAGCCGCCGCCGACCAGCAGGGCATCGTTGACGTCTGGAACCGTATCCCGCTCGAACTGGAAGAACCCTTCCTGCAACTTGCCGAAGCGCGCGCCGCTGAACTGGATCAAACCGGCGACCACGATGCCGCCGCGCGCCTGCGTGAGCGGGCGACGATGCTGCGCCAGGCGCGCGAAGAACGTGAGACCGCCAGGGGCATGGTGCAACAGGCGCTCGAACGTCTGGAAGCCGCCGCGACCGATGACGACGCCTGGCAGGTCTGGCTCGATCTGCCGGTTGAACTCGAAGAATGGTTCCTTCGGGAAGTTGCTGTCCGCGCCGCAGAACTCGAACAAAACAACGAACCGCAGCGCGCCGGACGGCTGCGCGCGGCGCATGCCCGCATGCAGGCGGAACGCGCCCGCCGCCAGGAACGGACCAACCGCCCCATGGTGCAGGCATTGCAGGCATTCCTTCAAGCCCCCACCGACGCTGGCGCCACGCGGGTCTTCAACGAGCGCCGCGATCTGTTGCAACCCTTCGAGGCGCAGCGCGCGCTCGACGACCTGGCGCAGCAGGCGCCGCCGGAGGCGCAGCCGCTCTTCCTGGCGCGCGCGGCGTTGCTGCGCACGCTGCGCGGCGCGACCCCTGAACCGCACCCTGAGCCGCGCCCTGCGCTGCGCACCGAATCCCTGCCACGCGCGCCGGAATCTGCAAGCGAGCGCATCTACATCAACTCGGCGCACGCCGAAGGCGGCGGCGATGCCATCGTCATCAACAACATCGTCATCGAACGGCGCTGGACCCGCCCGCGACCGGAGCGCCTGGCGATCGACACGATTAAGCGCACCTGCGACCTGGAGCGCGTCGCGCAGATCATCGCCGAACGCGGTCAACTGGCGATCACCGGCGGGCGACGCACCGCGTCCGCCGCCATCCAGGGCATGCCCGGCATCGGCAAAACCGTCCTGGCGCGCCAGTTGGCGCTGGCGCTGGACAAACGCTACCCCGGCGGCGTGATCTGGGAGGAGATCGGACCGGAGATCGTCGCGCCAGAGGCGACTCAACACATCCTGAACCGCTGGGCGCGCTATGCGCTGACCGTGCCGCCGCAGCTGGACGACCGGATCGCCTTCGACGCCGGGGCGGTGCGCGCGCTGTTCGCCGCGCAGGGGCAGCCGCTCCTCGTCATCCTCGACAACGTCTGGTCGCTGGAGGGCATCCGCTGGCTGCGCGCGGCGCTGCCGGAGAACGCGCACCTGGTGATCACCACCCGCCTGGAGACGGTGATGGTCGGGTTGGGGGGCGGCGAATACGTGCTGGGGCTGCTGACGCCGGACGAAGCGCGCGCGCTGATCGCGCTGCGGCTGGGATGGAACGACCTGCCGCCTGAGCACCACGAGTGGGCGGACGCGCTGGCGCAGGGGACCGGCTACCACACCCTGGCGCTGGACATCGCTATCCGCCGTTTGCGCCTCGACGCCCGTTCGCCCGGCACGGCGCGCTGGCGCCAGCAGATGGAGCGGCTGCTGGGGCACATTCGCAGCGGGCAGGGGTTCGAGCGCCTGGCGCTGCCGGACAGCGAGCGCAACCAGAACGTGGAAGCTGTGCTCGCCTTCAGTTACGACCAGATGGACGACATTGCGCGCGCGCGCTTCCGCGCGCTCGGCGCCTTCGCGCCGGAGGCGCCATTCGGCGCAGATGCAGTGGCGGCGCTCTGGCAGTGCGACCGCGAAGCGGCTGAGGACGGGCTGAGCGGGTTGGCGAACGCCGCGCTGCTGGAAGCGGGGGATGGCGAAGGGCGCTGGCGCCAGCACGGTCTGCTGCGCGGCTACGCGCTGGCGCTGCTGCGGCGCGAAGGCGAACACGAAGCCGCCGCCGCGCGCCACGCCGCCTTCTACGCCAGCGCCATGCGCGCCGCCAACGAGGCGCAGCGCTTCTACGAACTGCGCGACGACTATCCGCAACTGCGGCATGCCTTCGCCTGGGCGATTGCGAACGACCTGGAACTGGCGCAGGACCTGATCGCCAATAGCGCGAACCTGCAAAAGGCGCGCGGGTATGGGCGCGACGCTCTGGCGTGGGCTGAACAGGCGCTGGCTGCCGCCGCGCGCCGCGGCACGCTGGCGCAGGTCGCGCGCGCAGGTATTGCTGGGCAACGCCCTGCAGCATGCCGCGACGCTGCCGGGCGAGGATCGCGGCGCGCGCCTGCGCGAAGCGCTGGCCGCCTATGACGCCGCCTTGCGCATCTATTCCGCCGAGACCGTGCCGCTCGATTACGCCATGACGCAGAACAACCGCGCGGTGCTGCTCCGCGACCTGGCGAGTGTGCCGGGCGAGGATCGCGGCGCGCGCCTGCGCGAAGCGCTGGCCGCCTATGACGCCGCCTTGCGCATCTATTCCGCCGAGACCGTGCCGCTGAACTATGCGGCGACGCAGAACAACCGCGCGGTGCTGCTCCGCGACCTGGCGAGTGTGCCGGGCGAGGATCGCGGCGCGCGCCTGCGCGAAGCGCTGGCCGCCTATGACGCCGCCTTGCGCATCTATTCCGCCGAGACCGTGCCGCTGAACTATGCGGCGACGCAGAACAACCGCGCGGTGCTGCTCCGCGACCTGGCGAGTGTGC
>JAUQOW010000271.1 GCA_030550675.1 Chloroflexota bacterium | reverse complement strand
TCGCTCCTCCTCCTGCGGCGCCGCCGTTGCGCGATGC
The DNA here is from genome assembly GCA_030550675.1 of Chloroflexota bacterium. GTDB lineage: Bacteria > Chloroflexota > Chloroflexia > Chloroflexales > Roseiflexaceae > Roseiflexus. The sequence continues at coordinate 5,853 of JAUQOW010000271.1, read as the reverse complement.
GCCAGCGCCACGACGGATGACCTGGATAAGTGCGACGCTTGCTTCGATGTTGTTTGTCGGGCTGGCGCTTGTGACCCTGTTTGTCGCTTATCCGTCGGTGCAGGCGCCTGCGCCGGCAAACCCTGCACCTGCCGGGACGCCGCCGACTATCGTTCCGACGGAAACGCCGCCAACCGTAGCGCCGACCATCACGTCGCTTCCTCCAACTCAACCACCGACTCAGGTTCCCGCCATCATTCCGGTTGCCACAGAAACTGCCGTAACGACATCTTCGCCAACCGCGACAGCAACGCCATCTCCGGTTGCTGCCAGCACACCGACGTCCACTATCGCGCCCGCTGTCACCGCCACGCCCGGCGCCTCGCCGTCTACGCCGATTGCAACGGCGACCCGCACTCCCATTCCGCTGACCCTGCCGCTCCGCACGCCGACGCCGTAAGATCGGCGCTCTCTTCTGGCAAAGCGTGGTACAATAGTCGCATACGTGTTCGTATGGCGGAGTGGGAGCATTATGGCGATCCGGGTGCTCGATGCGACCGTTGCGGCGCAGATTGCCGCTGGCGAGGTGATCGAACGGCCAGCTTCGGTGGTGCGTGAACTGGTCGAAAATGCGCTCGACGCTGGTGCGCGCCGCATTGCAGTTGAAGCGCGCGGCGGCGGGTTGCGCGAAATCCGCGTCCAGGACGACGGGTGCGGCATTCCTGCCGATGAGGTCGAACTGGCGTTTGCGCGCCACGCGACCTCGAAATTGTCTACTGCCGACGACCTGTGGTCAATTACGACGCTTGGCTTCCGCGGCGAGGCGCTTCCATCGATTGCGGCAGTGGCGCAGGTAGTCTGCATCACCCGCGCCGCCAACGCTGACATCGGCGTTGAACTGCGGATCGCTGGCGGCGAGGTGCAGGCGATCATGCCGCGCGGATGCTCGCCAGGCACGACGATCAGCGTGCGCAACCTGTTTTACAATACACCGGTGCGGCGCGAATTCCTCCGCTCCGATGCGACAGAGTCCGCCGCGATTACCGCCGTCGTCACCCAGTATGCGCTCGCCTATCCCGAAGTGCGCTTCAGTCTCTCGATTGACGGGCGCACCACGCTTCAGACCAGCGGCAATGGCGATCTGCGCGCCGCCACGATCGAAATCTACGGGCTTGATGTTGCACGCCAGTTGCTGGCGGTCGATGCCGCCGCTGGCGAGGGCATCGACCACGTCCACGTCTACGGGTTAGTGTCGCCGCCGGGGCTGACCCGCAGTTCGCGCGCCGCTGTTCACCTGTTTGTCAATCGCCGCGCCATTCATCCGCGCGGGCAGATCGCTATTGTGCTCGAAGAAGCGTATCACACTCTGTTGATGAAAGGTCGCCATCCAATGGCGATCCTGAATATCACTGCGCACCCGGCTGCCGTCGATGTGAACGTCCATCCGACGAAAAGCGAAGTGAAATTCCGCAACACAATGCACGTGATGAGCGTGCTGGGGAGGGCGGTGCGCGCAGCGCTGCTGGACAGCGGCGTGCGTCCCTGGGATGAGCCGGGCATTCCCGCATCGCTTGACGCCGCGCAGCGCCGCTTTGAACTGCGTCGTCTCGGAACGTCGTCTCACGAAAGCGCCTGGGACGCGCCGCCCTGGATGTCAATTGGCAATGAGCCGGGTTCGGCGCCAATGCAGAGGAGCGGCTGGCGCGACGAGGGACAGAGCGGCGCCTGGCAGCGCGAGCCGATGCCGCAGCCCGACGCTCCGCCAGCCGTGCACGCCTCGAAGTTGCCGCCGTTGCGGATTGTCGGGCAGATCGCCCAATCGTACATCGTCGCCGAGTCGCCAGACGGAATGTACCTGATCGACCAGCACGCCGCACACGAACGGATCACCTACGAGCGCCTGATGGCGCAGCGCGGCGCTGGCGCGATCGAAAGCCAGGAATTGCTCATCCCGCAAGTCGTCGATCTGCCGCCGACAGCGCAGGATCTCCTGATCGCCTCCGCCGACCGGTTAGCGGAGTGGGGGTTTGTGATCGAGCCATTCGGGCGCAGTCTGCGTGTTCGTGCTATTCCGGCGGTGCTCTACCCCGGCGATCTGGCGACGGCGCTGCTCGAAATCGCCGATCACCTGAGCGGTCGCAGCGGGACGACGCCGCACGACTGGCGCGAGGCGATGCTGATCACGCTCTCGTGTCACACATCAGTGCGCGCCGGGCAAACCCTTTCGTTTGACGAGATGCGCGGGCTGGTCATGCAACTGGAGCGCTGCGCGTCGCCGCGCACCTGCCCCCACGGTCGCCCGACGATGATTCTGCTGACGACCGCCCAGATCGAGCGTCAGTTTGGAAGGGTCAGGTAGCCGTTATGTCGTTTCAGATCGGCGTGCCTGTGATGCGCGCAGAGAGGCGCCACCTTCGGGCGGAAAGGGGGTTGAGGCGCCTCGCGTCCCTGATGCGCGCCGCAGGTTGATGAGCCTGTTATGTGGCCCATTGTTCGCCAGGCGCGTTACCTCGGTCGTTACCGCCAGATTGCTCAGGTCTTCTGGCAATATGGGTTCGGTTACCTGCTGGATCAACTGGGGCTGACGGCGCTGCTGTCGCTGCCGCGCCGCATCGTGCGCCAGCCGGCGCCCGACCCGATCAGCGGACCGGAGCGGCTGCGGCTGGCGCTGACCGCGCTTGGTCCAACGTTCGTCAAACTGGGGCAGACGCTGAGCACCCGCCCCGATCTGCTGCCCCCCGCCTGGATCGAGGAACTGAACAAACTGCAGGATACTGTCCCCCCGTTTCCCGCCGATGTCGCCATTGCGACGATTGAAGCGGAACTGCACCAGCCGATTGATGCCCTCTTTCGGCGCTTTGAGCGCGAACCGCTGGCAGCGGCGTCGCTCGGTCAGGTGCACGCCGCCGACTTGCCCGACGGAACCCCGGTAGTCGTCAAAGTGCAGCGTCCCGACATCCAGCAACTCGTGGCGATGGATCTGGCAATTCTCTCGGAGTTGGCGGCGCTGGCGCAGCAAAACACGCCCTTCGGCGAACAGTACGATCTGGTGGAACTGGCGTGGGAGTTCGGCATGACGCTGCGCTCCGAACTTGACTATCGTCGTGAGGGGCGGAACGCGGATCGATTTCGCGCCAACTTCGCCGGTAATCCGCATGTCTGCATTCCGCGCGTCTTCTGGAGCCACACCAGCGCGCGTGTGCTGACAACCGAGCGGCTCTTCGGCATCAAGATTACCGATATTGCGGGCATGGACGCTGCTGGCATGGATCGGAAGCGCCTGGCGCGGCACAGTCTGGAACTCATCCTGCAAGAAATCTTCGTGGACGGCTTCTTCCAGGGCGACCCGCACCCCGGCAATCTGTTCGCGCTGCCCGGCGAGGTCATTGGCGCGGTTGACTTCGGGCAGGCGATTGCCCTGGACCGCGAGACGACCGGGAATCTCTTGTTGCTCCTGGTGGCGCTGCTGGAGCGCGACGCTGACGGCGCGCTGCGGGCGCTGCAGCGGCTGGGGATAGTGACGCAGCGCGAACTTTCGCCCGCTCTGCGGCGCGACATGCGCCGTTTCGTTGATCACATCGTTGGCAGTTCACTGGCGGAACTGTCGGCGCGCGAGATGGGCGAAGAACTGCTGGCGCTGTTGCAGCGTCATCGCCTGCGCCTGCCAGCGCCGCTGGCGCTGCTGCTGAAGGCGATCATCATGATGGAAGGGATCGGCGTTCAGATCGATCCGCAGCTCGACGTGTTCGGCATCGCGCGACCATACGCCATGCGCGCGCTGGCGGAACTGAACAGCCCCGACGCGCAGATGCGGCGCATCCTCCGTGAACTCGACGAGATGCGCGGCATCGTCGGCGCACTGCCGGAACAGATGAGCACCCTGATCCAGCGGTTGAATGACGGGGAACTGCGCATCCAGACCCGCGATCTCGAAGCGCGGCGCACGGCGGCGGCGCTGTCGCAGGCCGGCACGCGCATCGCGCTCGGTCTGATCGTCCTGGCGGCGACGTTGGGGCTGACAGGATTGACGATCGCGGCCGCCATCGCCGGGTGGGACGGGTTGCCGGTGCTCATTCCCGCCGCCATCGCCCTGGTTGCGCTGTTGAGCGCGGGTGCGGTGCTGTTCATCAGCATTGTGCGGGGGAGCGGGGGGTAGGAGAACTGAGAATTGAGAACTGAGAACCGAGAAATTGATCTGCTATGCAGCCTGTTGGTGCAGATCGTAAGGCTGGATCAAGACCTCCGCCGGCGCCCCCAGTCCCTGGTGCAGCCTGCGAATCATCTCCAGCGTCAAAGGTCGTCGGCGATTGAGCACCTCGGAGACCCGTGCGCGACTGCCGATGTACGGCTCCAGGTCACGCCGGGTGAGACCGCGGCTTTCCATGATGTACTCGATCATCGCAATCGGATCGGGTGCGGCGATCGGTAAATGCTTCGCCTCGTAAGCTTCAACCAGCGTGGTAAGCACGTCCAGGCGATCACCTTCCGGCGTACCAGGACGTGCAGAAAACAGCATTTCGATCTCCGCAAGCGCCGCCTGATAATCAGCGTCGTTACGAATCGGTCTGATCTCCATACTGATGCCTCCTACTAAATACGCTCCGCATCAATCTGATCGTATTCCTGGTGCGTTCCGATGAAACGGATATAGACAATGCCGAAGTCGTAATTGATCGCTGCCACCAGGCGGTAGGCGTTCCCACGGATGTTGAAGACCACCCGGTTATTCGCCAGGATGCTTGCCGTGGCGTAGGTTTGGCGAATATCGCTGGGGCTTTTCCAATCGGCGCGTTTGACATCGTAGTACCAGGCTTTTAATGCCTGTTCTGCATCGGCGTGGCGCTCCCAGAACTCCCGCAAGACCTTTTTGGCAATAATGCGCATAGCCTGGTTTGGGCAGGTTTTCCTTCCCTTGCATAACTAAACTATAACATGTTCCCGTAACGGGATCAAATGATGTCCTCCTGTTTGTGACCATTACTGCCCATACTTCCTGCTGCGCCCGGCAGGTCCGCTGCGCGCGGCGCGCACCGCCGGATCGCCCTCCCCGTCTCCCGCCGGTAACCGTTACCGTCTGGACATCGCGCTGCACCCAGCAGGTCTACCTTGCGCGGCGTGCGCCGCCGGATTGCCCCGCCTGCCGCCCATTGCTGACCGTCACCGATGGGAGAGCGCGCTGCACCCGGCAAGTCCGCCGCGCGCGGCGCGCGCCGCCGGAGCGCCCTGTCTGCCTCTCATTGGTGACAGTCACATCACACCGAGATCCCTGCGGCCTGCTGCAATGTCACCGACGCTCCCACACTGGCGATCTCGTGTTCACTGTGCGACGCGCACCGTTTGTATATGTCCGCTTTTGTGAAAAGCTCGCCCTTGTTTCAACACCGAATGGCGAGCGGCCTTCTTGCCACCGCCTCTGTGTCCACGAAGGACACGAGGGGGCACGAAGGAGCGGTCACACGTTCAATAGGTCGCCTGCAACCTGCGCACGGGCGCGCCCCTGCCGGCTGCCATCTTCCCACGTGCAACGTTCCCGCCTGCAACGTTCAACCTTCAACCTTCCCACTGCATCCCCCGTGCCTTTGTGCCATCTCCGCCACCGTCTCGCTGCAGGCTGATTAATCGCTGACAGGTCGCGCGTCCTTTGAGCAGCGGTCTAAAGCCCTCGCTCAGCACGTAGAAGCCCCTTCGGGGCTTGCACGATCTCAGCCGGAGCTTCAGCTTGCAGCGCTCAGGAATACCAGACTGTTTGCTTTGATCTTCATTGACCGCCTGGCGATACTCTGGCGGAGATGGGGCGTCCTGATGGCTTAAGCGGGTGATGCAACGCGAAGGTTTGCCGTCGCATGAGGGACACAGATTTCTACGGACTAAGGA
>JAUQOW010000270.1 GCA_030550675.1 Chloroflexota bacterium | reverse complement strand
ATTTGCAGGGCGTGCTTGCCGCCGTCGCCGACATGGGATATGAAGGGGTCGAGTTTGCCGGATACTACGGGCACGACGCCCGAACGATTCGTGGATGGCTCGATGCGTATGGCTTGAAGGTCGCCGGAGCGCATGTTGGCATCGAGACGCTGCTCGGCGACGAACTGGCGCGCACCGTCGAGTTTCATCAAATCCTCGGCAATACCACGCTGATCGTTCCGGGGCTGGCGGAAGAGTGGCGCAACTCACGCGCCGCCTGGTTGAAGACTGCCGAGACGTTGAATGCCATCGCTGTCGCGCTCAAGCCATATGGCATGCGCACCGGGTACCACAACCATCATATCGAGTTCGTTCCGATGGAGGGCGAACTGCCGTGGGATACGCTTTTCAGCAACACCACCGATGATGTGATCATGCAATTCGACACCGGCAACGCACTCCATGGCGGCGCTCAGGCGGCGCCATTCCTGCGTCGCTACCCGGGGCGTGCAAAAACGGTGCACCTGAAGGAATACTCCGCCACGAACGACTCGGCGCTTATTGGCGAGGGTGACGTGCCGTGGAGCGAGATTTTTGAACTGTGCGAGACAATCGGCGGAACCGAGTGGTACATCGTCGAACAGGAGAGTTACGCCTACCCGCCGCTCGAATGCGTTCGGCGCTGTCTCCAGGCGCTCAGGGCAATGGGGAAGTAAGATCTTGCAGAAAGGTGCGGAACATCCCTAACCCCTAACCCCTAACCTTGCCCGTCGCACCAGGCGTCGGTCGAGCGCCGCAAGACCCGCTGCCGAACCGACGCCTACTGCCAGACAGACCAGCCAGGGCAACGCGGGGATGCCAATCTCGCGGCCAAAACCATAGAGCGCCCCGCCGGCATAGTTGCCGATACCGCCGCCCAATGCCAGCGCCAGCGCATTGACGCCGAAATATGACCCGAGCGCCGTCGGATTTGCCAGATCGGCGGCGACGGTCTGTTGACCGGGCGCCGCCAGCAGCGCCCCCAACGAGAAGACCGCGACGCTCGCCAGCAGCGCCCCGATGGCGCTGGCGAATGCCACACTTCCCAGCCCCAACGCCATCAACATCATGCCGAACGTCAGGAGTGGCAGCGGTCGCAGCCAGCGCTCCGCCAGGCGCACAATCGGATACTGCAACACAACGCTCATGCCCGCATTCAGTGCATAAAGCCAACTGACCGCGTCAGCCGTCCCCGCAAGCGTTCGCGCTGCCAGAGGCAGCGAAATCGTCAACTGCACCCACATGAACCAGTATCCCATCAGTAAAATATTGAACGCCATGAAGCGGCGGTCACGCAACGCCATCAGAATGCCAGCCAGCAATTCAGCGCGTTCAGTTGCAATCCGCACCGATGGCAGCAGCAGGAATGTGATCCCGGATGCAACAAAGAAACACCCGCCAGCGACGAGCGCAACCAGGGCAAAATCGACTCGCAACAGTGCTGCGCCTGCCAGCGGACCGAGCGACATGCCAAGTCCGCGCACAACCCCCAACACCGCAAAGTAGCGATTGCGCTCCTCTGGACGTGTCAGCGCCACCATCGCCGCCGATGAAGGCGAGTCGAACAATGCGCCGCCAACCGCCGCCAGAATAGCGCTGACCATCAGGAACGGGTACGTCGTTGCAACAGCCATAGCGCTGAAACTGACAGCCCGAATGAGCATTCCAACGACGATTAACTCCTTCGCGCCAAACCGATCCGCCAGCGCGCCGCCGAAGACCGTCAACCCCTGCTGCGTCAACTGCCGGATCGCCAGTACCAGCCCCACGGCGCCCGCCGACCATCCCAGATCATCTACATACCGTATGGACACGAGGGGGATAACCATAAAGAACCCGCCCCACATGAGAAACGTAATCAGCAACATGACAATTGCGCCGCGCCGTTGCTGCGTCGGCGGAAGCGCTGGCGGAACCTGTGCGGCTGTCATCAACTCGTCATCCTGACTATACCAATTGCTGTGGACGAATACCGCTGAGCATAGTAGCATGCAGTGTCATAGGCGGTAAATGCTCAATTTCCCTCGTATCCGCGACGTATGCTGAGAGTTCGCGCCCATGACCCAGGCAGGTCATAGTGAAACACGGTCACACGCCGATGCGTTGCTCTACGTGCGCGCCGTGAATAGCGTTCCTCATGCCCGGCAAGGTCCTGAGGCAGAAGATGGATTCCACTTTAGCGCACTTGAACAAACACTCAAGCGCGAACGCCAGTTTAACGCACTGACACAAATCCTGCATAGCGCACACGACATCGATAGCGTCATGCCCGACGTGGTGCGGATGGTCGTTGATCTGGTCGAAGCCGACGCGGGAGCGCTGCCGCTGATTGCGCACGATACGGGGATGCTGGAGTTTCGCTACGCCTACGGAGTCCCCGATTCGTTGCTGACTCTCAGAGTCCCTCAGGGGTCCACATTTGCCTGGCGGATTATTGAGACTCGACTGCCAGTCCTGGTGAACGGGTATCATCACAATGAGCGCGCGATCAAAGAACTTGTGGCGCACGACATCCGCGCTGTAGTTGGAGCGCCAGTCGCAGCCGATGAACAACCGGTGGGAGTGCTCACAGTCTATCGCATAGGGCGCGACGATCCGTTCACCATTCACGATTTGAACATCCTGACCGTCGTCGGTCGGCAGATCGGACTGACGATAGAGCGCATCAGACGGTATCAGAGCGCGGTTCAGGAAGCGGAACGACGCGCGAAGCTGTTTCATGCCAGTCAGCAAATCGGTGCGATCCTCGATCTGCCGCGACTGTATGTCACGATTCATCAAGCGGTGACCGCGCTCGTCCCATGCGACTCGTTTGCCTTGATGCTGATCGACCCTTCGAGCGGCAGATTGGAAATTGCGTACCACGATGCGGTTTCGCCTGACGTTGCCAGCAACGACCAGGACGAAGCGATTGCGCAGGTCGTCGCCAGCGGGCAGTCGTTGTGCGTCACCGGCAGCGGACAGGAGACGCGACTGCTGATCGCTATGCGGCGCGGCGGTCAGACGTTGGGGCTCATGCTGGCGCGCACCCGTTCCGCACATACGTATTCCGCCACGGATCTCGAAATGCTCGACCAGCTGGCGACAACCGCCGCCATCGCAATCGAGAATGCCCGCCTCTTTGAGGCGACACGACGCGAAGCGGATATGCGCACTCGACTGTATGAAGCGAGTCAACGGCTCGGCGCCTTGCTCGACCTGAGTCAGATCTATGACGAGATCTACCGCGCCACGACATCGCTGGTGTCTTGCGACGGTTTCCTGATCGCGCTCAAGACCGATGTCCAGGAAGCTCCCGGCGTGATCTACTGTGTCGGTCGCGCATATAGTAAAGCGTGCGCCGATCTGGCGCATCGCGCCATTGAGAACGGAGAGTCGCTGCGGTGCGACAGCGAGGAGTGCGGCAGCAGCGCCCTTGTTGCCGTGATGCGGCGTGGCGGCCGGGTGATTGGCGCAATCCTTGTCCGCGCCTCTCGGCAATACGCTTATACCGACGCAGATCGCAGTGCGCTCGAACTGCTTGGCGCCACTGCAGCGATTGCGATTGATAACGCACGTCTCTTTGCCGATGCACAGCGCCATGCGACGATCGACGAGTTGACCGGCGTATGGAACCGGCGATCGTTCTTCGAGAACGCCGGACGCGAATTTCAGCGCAGCCAGCGCACCCTGCGTCCGCTGGCTGTATTGATGTTCGATGTTGACCATTTCAAGTCGGTCAATGACACCTACGGTCACGCCGTTGGGGATCAGGCGCTGCGCGGGCTTGCGGAACGCTGCCGAAGCCAGTTGCGCGTGATCGATATCATCGGGCGCTATGGCGGCGAAGAGTTCGCCGTGGCGCTTCCCGAAACCGACATCGAGGCTGCCGAACATATTGCGGAGCGCCTGCGCGTCGCCGTCGAGAACGCTGCCTTCACAACCGCTCAGGGACCGATCTCCCTGACAATCAGCGTTGGCGTGGCGGTGTATGATCCCAATGATCCGACGACGCTCGATGCTGTGATTGACCGGGCTGATCGGGCGCTGTATATCGCCAAGCGCAGCGGTCGCAATTGTGTGCGTGTCTGGTCGTATCCTGCGACGGGGACGGGAGTGAGGGGTTAGTTACACTGCGATAGGCGACGGTTGTTGTGTCCGTAATGCCAGACGCGGCAGAACGACAGCAACCAGGATCATCCCCATCCCGACGACCTGAAGCGCATCAAGACGTTCGCCCAGCAAAGTCACTGCAATCAGGGTGGCGACCGGCGCCTCGATGACTGAAATCAACCCGGCTACTTTTCCCGGAATGTAACGGAGCGACTGGGTGAACAGCGCATAACCGCCGAGCGTCGGTCCGATAGCAATAATCGCCAGAGTCGCCCATGCATCTGGCGCTTCGATTGCCCACAGGTATGAACGTCCTGCGGGCGCGATCCGGTCGGCTGCCAGCGCCAGCGCAGCGAGCGTCAGCGAACCGAAGGTCATCGTGTACGCCAGCGTCGTCCAGGGACTGATCGATGGCGCATTGCGCTGCCCCATGAGCACATAGACCGTATGGGTCAGCACCGTCAGCAGCCCGACCACCGCGCCAAGCCAACTGATCCGCAGAACAGCGGGATCATAGGCGCGCACGACCAGGGCTCATCCCAGGAGCGCCAGCGCCAGCGCCGCTACGTGCGCTTTCGTGATCGGCTCACGAAACAACGTCCACGCACCGAGCGCCACAAACGCCGGATACGTGTAAATGAGCACGACAGCAATAGCAGCGCCATTCAGCGTCACCGACCAGAGCCAGAGAGCATGGTAGACGCCAATCGAAACAATGCCGGTCAGCGCCAGTTGCCCCACGGCGCTCCTGCCGATGCGCAGCAGCGATGGGCGGAGGACCAGCAGCCCCGCAGTGCAGACGACCGCAATCAGCAAATCACGCCAGAGCGCCAGGGTGATCCCAGGAATGCCGTACCGGGTGATGAGATACGAAAGACCAGGCGCGGTTGATGCCCAGACGATCGCCGCAAGCGCGCTGAGCGCATAACCGGTGCGAGTTTGTGGAGACATGAATGTGCGTTCCTGTTGGTCATACGAGAGTGCATAACGCCCATCATACACCAGGTTTAAGGGTAATTGGACGGGCGCGAGCGCCCACAGCGAATGATCGACGCAACCGGACGATGTGGGTGGCTTCGGCAAGCGCATCAGAGCGCTTCAGCGCAGACCAGGGCGTGTGTGCGATGGAGAGCGCCGGGTCGCCGATCAGATCACATAGGTCTAGCGGTCGAATGGAGAATAATAGTCGTGCGAACCTCTTTACATAGGAGAATGGGTGATATATACTCCTGCTACACCCCTGGCATGCCACAGGATATAGAAGCGAATGAAAAAAAGGAGAAAGCGTCGTGAGTCAGGTATTGACAATTTCTGATTCTCTCTATGCACAATTAGAGTCCATTGCTCGCGCTCGCGGTCTGAAGAACATCGAAGAACTGATTCAGCAGTTAATTGAAACCGAGCAATCCATGAGCAATGAGCTTCGCCGTCGGCAAGAAGTTGTGCAACAGATTCATGCGTTGCGCGATCACCTCTTTGCCAGGTACGGTCAGATGACAGATAGCGTTGAATTGCTTCGTGCAGACCGCGAGCGATAATCATGGTGAAAGTGGTCGTTGACAGTAGCGTTGTCATCAAGTGGTTTGTAACCGAACCGCTCTCCCATGAGGCGCAGCGGGTGCTGGACGAGTACAAGGAAGGGACGATTACTCTGAGAGCATGATCGGAAACCCGGGTTTGTGGTATGATAGCGGTGATCACAGCGTTCTGATGAGGAGAAGGAGTGCATGCCAAAGCGCGCGCGCCGCTACTATCCAACCAACGAGCCGACAGACGTGACC
>JAUQOW010000269.1 GCA_030550675.1 Chloroflexota bacterium | reverse complement strand
CCACAGCCCGGGTTCGTTGTCATTGACGAACACGCTGGCAGTGATGTGCATGGCATTCACCAGGCACAACCCCTCGCGCACCCCCGATTTGCGCACGGCTGCTGCGATCTGATCAGTAATGCGCACAAACGCCACCCGCGTGGGGGTGTTGAACCAGAGTTCTTCCCGGTATGAGCGCATGGGTTTCGATCCCTCCTGTCCCAGGCGACGGTCGCCTCAGGTTGCCTGCGGCGCGCTGTCGTGCTCCTCACCTTCCCCCAGGTGACCGTCACCTCCGCCATTGCCTGGCGCGCCCTGCCGCGCTCCTGACCCATGGCGGCGGACGGGTGATTGTCCTCCGTCCGGGTGGTGACGGTCACCCTCGCATACTACCGCTTCCACTTGATGCTGCACCCGACGCTCGGCTTCTGCACCGCGTTCACTGGCTGACCAGACAGAATCGCGTCGAGCGCGGCGCGCACATCGGCGGCGGTCGCCTCCCTGCCGCTGTTCGGACGGGTGTCGTCGAGCTGTCCGCGGTAGACCAGGCGCAAGTCGCCGTCGAAGATGAAGGTGTCGGGGGTGCAGGCGGCGCCATACGCGCGCGCCACGTCCTGGGTTTCGTCAAACAGGTAGGGGAAAGGATACCCGACGCGCAACGCCTCTTCACGCATTTTCTCAGGCGAGTCTTCGGGGTACTGGATTGGATCGTTGGAACTGATCGCGATGAATGACACCCCTTTCGGCATATAGTCGTTCGCCAGGCGAACCAGCGCCCGATCAACGTGCTTGACGTAGGGGCAGTGGTTGCAGATGAACATGATCACGGTCGCCTTCGGCGATTTCAGCTCGCTCAGCGACATCGTCCTGCCCGATACTGTGTCGATCAGGGTGAAATCGGGCGCTCTGGCGCCCAACGTCAGAGTCGTCGATGCTTCCGATGTTGCGGGCATGGTCTCCTCCTTTCAAAGAAACGTTGCGCCTTTGCGTTCTGGCGTTAGAAGCGATGGCGTGCGGTTACGCCGGTATTGTACCAGATGCGCAGCGCGTCGGATGCGTTTCGTGGTATGATGCACCCTGTCGCATCCGTGCTATTCCATAGCGCGTAAATGATTGAGATAGGACCCTCCGTATCCGTATTATTTTATTTTTCATGATACGAGATGTGCGCCGGGGTATGACAGCACGAAAGTGCATACCTGAATCGTCTTGTCGCGCAACGTATCGTCGCTGAAAGAACACCGAACATCTATGGAACGCAAACGTGCAATCGTCATCGGCGCCGGGTTTGGCGGTCTGGCGATGGGTATTCGCCTGCAAAGCCTGGGGTTCGATACCACCATCGTTGAAAAACTGGACGGACCCGGAGGTCGCGCGTATGTGCGACGAGTTGACGGGTTTACCTTCGATATGGGTCCGACTGTCATCACCGTGCCGCATTTTATCGAAGAATTGTTTGCTCTGGAGCGCGATGCAGCGAATCTCGCCGCACCCGATTTTCCGCCAGAAGTGCTGGCGCCCGGCGCGCGCGTCACCAGCGGCATCAGCAGCGGTCCCGCCACGTCGAAGTATGTGACGCTGATCCCGATCCTGCCTTTCTACCGCATCTATTTCGACGATGGGACCTTCTTCGATTACGACGGCGATCCAGAACATACCCGCGAGCAGATTCGCGCTCTCGCGCCGGAAGACCTTGAGGGGTACGAGCGATTCCACGCCGCAGCCGAAGCGATCTTCAAGCGCGGGTTCCTCGAACTGGGGTACACGTACTTTGGCGACATCATCACGATGCTGCGAGTCGTGCCCGATCTGCTGCGTCTCGACGCGGTGCGCCCGCTGTTCTCCTTCGTCAAGCGGTACTTCCGCAACCCCAAGATGCAGCAGGTGTTCAGCTTCGAGCCGTTGCTGATCGGCGGCAATCCATTGCAGGTTCCGGCAATCTATGCCATGATTCATTTTGTTGAAAAAACGTGGGGCATTCATTTCGCCCTCGGCGGCACTGGTGCACTGGTGCGGGGCTTGGTGCGGAAGTTTGAGGAGTTGGGCGGAGTCATGCGCTACAACAGCGAGGTCCGCCGGATCATCGTGACTGATGAGCATGGGCGTGAGCCGCGCGGTCTGCGGGCGCGCCGCATCGCTCGCGGCGTCGAACTGGTCGATGGGACGCGCCTTGAAGCGGATCTGGTGGTCTCGAACGGCGACTATGCGATGACTTATCTCCACCTGATCGACCGCAAACACCGGCGGATCAACAACGATCTGCGGGTGCGCCTGGCGCGGCAGTCGATGTCGCTGGTGGTGATCTACTTCGGGTTCCGCGCCGATCCGCGCGATGCGCAGTTGCGTCACCATAACATTATTCTGGGACCGCGCTACGAGGGGTTGCTGGAAGATATTTTCAATCGCAAGGTGCTGGCGGACGATTTTTCGCAGTATCTGCACATTCCGACGCTCACCGACCCAAGCCTGGCGCCTCCCGGTCACCATGCGGCGTACACGCTCGTGCCTGTGCCGAATAACAGTTCCGGGCTGAACTGGGCGCAACTGGCGGAACCCTTCGTCGATAAAGTGCTCCGGTTCCTCGATGAACGCGGCTATCTGCCGGGGCTGATGGAGCGCCTGGTCCACAAGAGTTACATTACGCCCGATTATTTCGAGTGGACGCTCAATAGCTGGCTGGGGAACGGTTTTGGCGTCGAACCTTTGTTGATCCAGTCGGCATACTTCCGTCCGCACAACCGGAGCGAGGATATCGAGCGGCTCTATCTGGTCGGCGCAAGCGTCCAGCCGGGCGGGGGCACGCCATCGGTCATGATGTCGGCGAAAATGACAGCGCGGGTGATTGCGAAGGATTATGGCATTCCCGACTCAATCGTCCGCCGGGCGCCGGAGTCGCTTCAGACGGTATAACCTGTGATCGCTGGGGGCAGGCGCGGCGTATTGCCGGGGGGAAGATCTGCATCACAACGAGGCTTCCATGAGTTCAGGCGAGAAAGTCATCCGTGACCGCTACCGCGTTATCTACACTGTCGATGAACGACCCGGCGTGAGAGTCTATCGTTGCCGCGATGACCAGAGCGGTGAATTGATGCTGGTCGCCGAGTTTACAGCGCCTGACGGGGCGCTCGGCAACCTGGACATCCTGGCAAAACAAATTGCAGCGACGAGTCATGAAGCGTTGCTGCCGCTGCACGACCATTTTGCTGAAGGCGCCTGCTACTACATGGTGTGCGCCGACCCCGGCGGACAGGATTTTGAACGAGCCATCCGCGCGCGCGGCGGTCCGCTGCCGGAAGCCGAGGTGCTGACCCAGACGACGCAGTTGCTCCTGCTGCTGGAATATCTGCATAGCCAGCGTCCGCCGCTGTTTCTGGGCGATCTGGCGGTTGTCGATGTCTGGATTAATGACAAGGGCGCATTCATGGTCACCCCTTTCACGCTGGCATCCCCCATCGGACAGGCGCCGTCGCCGTACCGCGCGCCGGAACTCTCGCGCCCCGACGCTGAACCCACGACGGTCAGCGACGTGTACACCGTTGGCGCGTTGATGTATCACGCGCTGACCGGTTGGGCGCCGCCGACGCCAGCGCAGCAGGAAGCCGGCATGCCGCTGGCGGGTCCCCGGTCGCTCAATCCGCAGATTTCCCCGCTAGTCGAGCAGGTGTTGCTGCGCGCACTGCAATTGCGCCCGGTCAACCGGTTTCAGCAGGCGCGCGAAATGCGCATCGCGCTGGAAACTGCGCAGATGATGGGCGGACGTTCGCTCGGTCTTGGTCCTGATGTGCTAACGCAGGCGACGACGTCTTCTGCTGAAGCGCAGCCGCAACCGCCCGCGAGCGGCGCGCCCGCTGCACCGGCGACTCCCGCGCCAGCGGCGCCGCCCGCAACGCCTGCGGCTCCGCCAGCGGCGCCTGCGCCCTACCCGCCAGCGTACCCGCCTGGCTATGCGCCAGCTCCGCAGCGCCAGGGGTTGAGCACTGGCTGTCTCATTACCTCCGCAGTGTTGTTGACCGTCGCCGCAATCGGGGTTTGTGTGGCGATTGCGGTCTTTTTGCCTGGAAGTCCGCTGCGCCAGATACTTGGTATTACCGGCGCCGCCAGTGCGCCAACATCGGCGCCAGCAGAAGCATCGCCTGAAGCGACGGTTGCGCCAACGGCAACGGGCGTTGCGACTTCTGAACCAACGATTCCGCCTCCGACGCCGATACCCGCCAATGGCTCGCCAGCGCTTAGCCCGGATGCGATTTCGCCCCGGAATGTCGCAGCAATTACGGCAACGCGCCAGTTGTCCATGTCGGTGTTCGGTCCCGTCGCCTACTCGCCTGATGGTCGGTTGCTTGCCGTGGGGGTCAGCGAAGCGGTCAGCCTGCACGACGCTACAACCCTCGACGATCTTGGAACGTGGTTCGATCACACGGGCAAAATCACGTCGCTCGCCTGGTCCGCCGACAGCGCGCTGCTGGCATCGGGCGCCAGCGATGATAATGAGATCCGCATATGGGACGCAGCAACCGGACGGGTTATCCGGCGGTTGAGCGGTCATACGGGCTGGATCCGCAGCCTCGCCTTCGCTCCGAGCGGCACGCTGCTCGCGTCCGGCAGCACTGATCAGACCGTGCGCGTATGGGATGCGGCTACCGGTCAGTTGCGGGCAACCCTCAGCGGGCATACCGGGTTTATCGGCGGCGTGGCGTTCTCGCCCGACGGCGCAACGCTGGCATCCGCCTCGCGCGATGGCAGCGTGCGGTTGTGGGACGTGGCATCCGGGCGCGAAATCAGCGGATTCAGTTTTCGCACCGCGCTCGATCCGGCGACCAACCTGCGCTACTGGGCGACTGGCGTCGCATTTTCGCCTGACGGCAAGGCGCTGGCGGTTGGTTCGACCGAGGGGGTCGTCTATCTGATCGACGCTGCCACCGGTCAACTCATCCATCAGTTGCGCGGTCACACGAACTGGATCGTTATTCGCGGACTGGCATTCTCTCCCGATGGGAAAACCCTCTATTCCGCAGGACTGGACGCAACTGTGCGCATCTGGGATGTGGAGCGCGGCGTTCAGACTGGACTGCTCGATGTTCATCGTCTCGATATTTTCAGCATCGCCATCAGTCCGAACGGTGAGCGCCTGGCGTCAGTAAGCGATCAGGAAGGGCGCATGATCGTCTGGGACCTGACGCAGCGACGCCCCGCTATGAACCTGCGGATCGGGCTGGGACTGGTGACATCGCTCATGTTCTCGCCCGACAGCGAGGTGCTTGGCGCCGTTGGGTACAACGGCATTATTCAGTTGCGGTTGCTGGCGAATGATCAGATCCGCCAGTTTGCTGGTTCGGCGACATCAGTGCAGTCGCTGGCATTTTTGCCGAATGGTCGTCTGGCGACGATCACTGAGCAGGATACAGTGGTCATCCTGGACTTTGTTCAGGAGACCTCCAGCAATCTGACCGGATTGACCGGAACGCCGCTTTGCATTGCTGCTGATCCAGGCGGAACGGTGGTCGCGGCTGGCGCCAGCGACGGTACGGTAACGCTCTGGAACGGGGCGAATGGACGATTGCTTCAGTCGCTCAAAACTGATCTTCCGGCAGTGTTTCTGGTGGCGGTCAGCAGTGATGGCGCGTTTGTAGCTGCCGCTGGCACTCCAAACGATCCACGTATCGAGATCTGGCGCGTGGCTGATGGGCAGCGGGTGCAGACGCTGACCGGCATGCAGAATTCTATCACCAGCATCGCGTTCCAGCCGGGAGGCGATCTGTTCGCTGCAACGGGAACGGATGGCGTGTTGCGAATGTGGAATTATCGCACAGGCGTCTCTGAGCGGAATCTGCGGGCAGCGCCAGAAAATGGCTGGTTCACCGCCCTGGCGTTTTCGCCCGACGGTGCGCTCCTGGCGACTGGAACGCCAACCGGCGTGGTGCAGTTCTGGAATCCGACAAGCGGCGCGGAGATGGCGCGCATCCAG
>JAUQOW010000268.1 GCA_030550675.1 Chloroflexota bacterium | reverse complement strand
CGGCAAAACGGCGCAGCAGGGCGGGCGCAAACTCAGCGGCGAAAAAGGCGGGCATCAGCACTTCCGTGCCGATAACGCCGCGCGCGCCGCGTCCGATCAGGTACGGAACCAGACCGTTGTACAATTCTGGCGACAATTCGGCGCTCTCGCAGGCATTAAGCACCACCAGCGGCGCGCTGTCGAACCGGTCGAGGTCCAGACCGGCGTACAGGTTCATTTCATCGAGCGTGACCGCTTCGCCGTTGACGCTCAGGTAGGAGTCGCCCAGCCCGTATTCGATGCCGGTTGCCGCGTCCCTTTCGCCCGGCGAACGACTGACCGCGTGCCCGTAGAAGTAGATGATCTGCGGCACACCCTGGGAACGGCTGAGCAGATCGAGGAAATCATCGCGCGTGTCGTATTCGGTCACTGTCACTCCGTCGATGCCAGGCAACACCTGACGTTGTTCGGCGATGATCGGCGCGTTGAACTGTGCATCAATCGTCTGATCGAACACGAACCCCAGGTGAAGCCGATCACCTGCTCTGATTTCAGGCGCGAAGGCGGAAGGCTGGCGCGCGCTGAACTGCGGGGTGTATTCGATAATATGACGATAGCCCCAGAACCCCATCGGATCAACAGGGTCGGAGGGCTTGAAGGGCAGGGCATAGACCAGCGACCAGGGAAAGGCGAAGCGTTCTGCGATCACGTTAATGCGCAGTTCGCGTTCGGCGGTGACCGTGCGCAGCAGATGCCCAATTTCCTTCCCCTGGTCGCCGCTGCCGGGGGCGAAGAACAACGAGCGAAACAGCCGATCGCCGATCAGCCGCAGATCGCGCAGCGCCTCCTGGTGGATCGCCTCCGGGATCGTTGTGTCCCTCAGTTGATAGGCATAGACATTGCGCGACGGATCGAGTTTCTTGACGATCTTCTCCAGGAACGCAGCGCGCGCCCGGCGGATGGCGTCGACGATCTCTTTCTCCGCCAGGTTCAGGCGCGCGACGGTAAACCCGCTCCCCAGCGAGAGAAGGAACGTATACCCGGTCGTTTCGCGGATAATGACCAGAGTGGCGTCGGTTTCGGCGGGATAGGCGAGCAGGCTGCTCATCGTCGCAGCGGCGGCGGCAAGGGTCAGACCGCTGGCGCGCACCGGTTCGGCTGGCAGGTCCGCCAGCGCCGCCGCGCCAATCGCCACCTGCGCGACGATTTTCTGGAACGGCTTCTGGTTGAGCGAGAGGAGCGCCGTGATTTCGCCGATCCCCTGTTTGATCGGCTCGATAATGAAACTGGCGATATTCTTTGAGACCCCGCCGCGCGGGAAGATGATCTTTTGCTGCGGAATACCGTACACCTTGAAGAATGCGCTGTCGGCGACCAGGCGCACATCCACCTCGATCTGTGCGGCGGCGGTCATCGCTTCCGCCTGCTCGACGCCGCCTGCCCGCACGCGGGCGCTGGCGAGCGGCGGCGCAACATTCACATTGACGGCGTACATCCCGCCGACCGCCAGCGGTTCGTTCGGCGGCACGATGCGCGTCAGGGTCCTGCCGCCGCCAGTGATCTCCACTTCCCGCTGCAACCGCTGCTCGATCCAGAGGTTGAACACCCGGTCGTCCTGCGCGGCGGCGACTTCGTTGAGCAGCGATGACACTGGCGTGCGCTCGACTGCCGCGCCCCTGTCGGGCGACGGTTGGGCGCGAGGTTCGTCGCCATTGTAAAGTGCAGAGGAGCGCGGGCGATCAGACTCGATGCCGCGCGCTTCGCCGAAATCGCGGTTCTCAACGTACTCGCTGACGTCATAAGCCGTTTCGGGCATCGCCGACGCCGCCACATACCGGAACGGATCGAGGGCGACCTCGCCAGCCGCAAGCAGTTCCTCGAAAATGACGCCGTAGATCGCGCCGCTATCGAGCGCGACGACGCGCCTGCCAGGGTGGCGGTCGCGGATGATGCGCGCCTCGTGGGTGGCGGTCGCCTGGCGATCCAGACCCTCCACCGGCGCCAGGCGCTGGACCAGGGTCGCCAGGGGAACGTCTTTCAGTTTGGCGGCGACGTGATCGTCCGGCTCCACATAATCCGGCGGCAGGGACAGTGCAGCCAGTTCGGGGAGCGTCCAGCTGCGGATGTCCTGGTAGCGCATCAGGCGATGGACAATCTCCTCGACCTCGATCCAGCGCGCGACGATGAACGTTCCATCAGCGAGCGGCACGACGACGAAGCGGTACAGGCGATCGTTGCGATCCGGCGGCAGCATGCCGTAGATCTGCCAGAGCGACGCCGTCTCTTCAGCGACCAGGCAATCGCTGATCGGCATCAGGGTGAGTTTGTTCAAATCAATGGGCATACAGCATCAATCCTTCCCGCCAGTAAAATCTAACCACAGAGACACAGAGGGCGCAGGGCAACCTTTCCACGTTCAACGTTCAACGTGTAACGTTCCCACCTTCAACCTGCAACCTTCAACCTTCAACCGTCGCACCTGCAACCCTGCCTACGTGCAACGTGCAACGACCACCTTCGCACCTGCAACCCCGCTCCCCATCTTACCCACGTTCAACGTGTAACGTTCCCACCTTCAACCCGCAACCTTCCCACCTGCAACCTCGCTCCCCGCCTTCCCCACGTTCAACGTTCAACGTTCAACGTTCAACCCCCTTCCCGATACCAGTTCACAGGCAGATCGGCGAGATCGCCGGCGGCGTCGGGGGAGAGTTCACCCCAGCGGACGACGCCCGACGCCGGGATGTGGTACTGCGTGCGCAGGCGGGCAAGCAGCCAGGACAAAGCGCGACGCGATGCCTCAGTGTAGCCGGTGCGCGGACGTTCCAGCATGACACCGATGCTGCTACGGTTGATGTTACGCCGCGCGCCATCCCAGAGCGCCATACCACTGTGGAAGGCGGCGAATTCGTCGTCGATCAACTGGTAGATGGCGCCGTCGGCGGCGACGTAGTAGTGCGGCATGCGTGGCGCGCCGGGCATTGCCATACTCTCAAGCGACTGAAGCGCCGGTCCTTCGTCGCCGTGCAGGACGATCAGGCGGATCTTCGAGCCGCTGCGGCTGCCGTATGCGCTCGGTGCGCGCCCGGCGATGATGAAGCGCTGGATGTTGAAAGCATCTCGCTGTGGCGCGAAGACAGCGCCCGGCGACAGTCGCGCGGCAACTGGCGCAGGAGCGGCAAGCAGCGCCGGTTGGGGTCCAAAGATCGCGCTCAGGCGCCGCACGTCGCTCCAGTTCGGCACAATGTTGTAAATCGTATCGGTTGCATACACCTGGAAGTTGTACTGTTTACCGCCGACGGTGATCGGATTGGTTTTGCCCAGCGGCGCGCCAAGGTTCCACTGGCGAGCGAGTTGGTGGAATGCCCAGTCGGGGCGGTACTCCTGCCCGGCGGCGGCGTAGGTGGCTTTGAGCAGCGCGTCGCGCACCTTTGCCTGCGCCGGGTTAGTAGTGTTGGCGAGCGCGCTGAGGCGCTGGATGTTTTGCCATTCTGTGCCGCGGTTGAAAATCGTGTCGGTGGCAAAGACCTGGTAACTGTAGGAAACGCCGTCCACTACCAGTTTCTTGCTCGGCTCCAGCGGCGGACCAAGCGTCTGACCGGCGATGGCATACTGGTGGAACGCCCAGTCAGGGCGGAACGGCGATCCGCCGGTGGCGTAGGTGGCGTCGAGCAGGGCGCGCCCGAGCGTCCCCGGCGGCGGGATGGAACCGGCGAGCAACTGCGACAGGCGTTGCACATCACCCCAGTTCGGCACTTCGCAGAAGAGGGTGTCGCGCGCAAACGGCTGATAGTTGTAGGTCTTGCCGCCGTGCTGCAACCGCTGGCTCTTCGCCATTGGAAAGCCCAGGTTGTTCTCGACGGCGAACTGGTGGAACGCCCAACTGCTGTTGTACCCCTCAGCGCGCCGGGCGTAACTCTGGTCGAGCAGCGCTTCGGCGAGTTCTTCGATCTCCGGCGGGATGGAACCGATTGGACCGGGCGGGGGCGGCGGCGGCGGCGCGACATTGTTGAGCCAGGCATTGACCTCGCCGATCACCCATTCCTTCGTGACCGCCCATCCGGGGCAGCTTTTCTTACTATAATCGCGGTGGAAGGCGATCAAGGAGGCGGGTGGGATGTTCAGCCGCCGCGACAAGCCGCCGAGCACCGCTTTCGTCCCTTCCCACACCGCGCCGGATGGGCGTTCCCGGTCATAATCGCCGACCATCTCGACGCCGATAGAGTACCAGCCAGCCTTCAGGCTGCCATTGCCCGGTCCAGCGTGGATGCCAATATCCTTCATCGGCGTAAACAGCCAGATGCCGTCGGGAGCAACGTAAATATGAGGAGCGGATGGCCATCCCTTATTCGCGTAGTAGCGCTGCATGCCTTGCATCGAAGCCAGCCCGCGCCACTGCTGCACCGTCGGGCGCCAGGTGTGGTGCAGCACCACCTTCGATGGCATCAACTGCCCAAACTGATAGCGGGCGACGTAGTCAAGCCATTGCGGAATAGTCAGACAGCGCCCGATCATAGGCGGCGCGCCGGTGGTAGCGTCTTGCGTGGTCAACCGAACACCTCATCTGACGAAGCATGAACGATAACGGATTCGGAACCGCGTGCATCGTAGCACAGAGCGAACTTGCGAGTCAAGTTTGACAGACTGCCTCCAGGCATGTATAATCTCGTAATGGAATTGGCGATCCCCGATAGCTCAACGGTAGAGCGGCTGACTGTTAATCAGTAGGTTCCAGGTTCGAATCCTGGTCGGGGAGCCAGAACACACCCGGTAGAAATGTCGGGTGTGTTTCTTTTTTTCTCACAACGCTCGACCCCGGCCGGCAGCGTTGGCTTCGACAGGGCGTTGGCTTCGACAGGCTCAGCCGACGCCCGCCGCATCTCCGGCAACTCTTCAGGACCAGGCTTTGTGAGAAGCCCTATAACAGTATTACTCCAGAAACACCGGCACATCGGCGTCCCCGGCGCCGGTCAGGCGCATGCGGTCGCACCCGGCGATCCAGGCGGCGCGCGGGTCGCGCCCGGCGGCGACGGCATCGTAGAATCCCTGCGCGAATGCGCGCGCTGCCTCGCTGCTGATCGCCGCGCGCATGGCGATCACCGGCGGCATGCCAGGTCCCAGCGCCGTCAGGCCCGCTGCCGACTCGCAGGCGCTCAGGATGACGCAGCGCAGCGCCGGGACGCTGGCGAAGGTCTGGAGCAGTGCGGCGCGCGGCACAGGGTGCGCATCGCCGGACGAATCCTGAAACAGGAGCATACCGGCATCGCCGTGGCTGAGGATATGGAGGTAGGACGGCTGGAAGCGCAGCAACGCCTGGTGGAGGTCGTCCGGCATGGCGCGCGGCAGCGGCTCGAAGCGGAAGCGATCCGGGTAGGGCGCCAGGCAGTCGCGCAGCGCCCGTTCCTCGACATCCCAGGCGAGCGCGGGAGCGCCGCGCGGCGCGGCGTATGCCGCCAGCACCACGAGCGGCGTGGCAGGCGCGTCACGCACGATCGTCTGTCTGGTGGCAATGTTCGCCTCATCCGCCTCGATCTCCTCAACTCGCGGTCCGGTAACCTCGGACGCAGCGCCTGCGCCGGGGATGCCGCCCGACGCCGGGGGAACGCCAGCGGATGGCGCGCCGTGGAGGATCGTCTGATCCGTGGCAATGTTCGCCGTGCGCGCCGTAATCTTTCCGATGGTCGGACCGCTGACCCATGGCGCGTGGCTGGCGCTTTTGAGTGTTGCGAGCTGGCGCTGCATCTCGCCAAGTTGAGCGCGCAGCGCCGCCTCCGCCGCTGGCATGCCTGCGACCTGCGCCAGCGCCTTCTTCAATTCAGCGATTTCCTGTTCGAGGCGAGAGATGTCGTCGGTCATGTTCATCAACATGGATTATTGACGCAAAGGCGCAAAGGCGCAGAGGGCTGTTGGATAACAGTATCACATAGATTCAGGGTCTGCCCGAACACGCGCTCCGATGCCGGAGCAACACACGCCTGTGCGCATTATAGGGCGTGGGGTGGGGGTGTGGCAAGAGGTAGGGGCGACCCGGCGGGT
>JAUQOW010000267.1:4071-6061 GCA_030550675.1 Chloroflexota bacterium | reverse complement strand
CGACGGCGGTCGGCGGCGGCGTTTGCGCCGCGGTCAGCAACACGCGCAGCGGCAACGGCGCGGTGAGCGGCGGAATGCGGTCCGGCTGCGGCAGATGGCGCACGACTGGCGCATCGAGCAACGCCAGGGGACCGCGATCCGGGTCGTAGAGGAACTCCCAGGGCAGCATAGCGACTGACGCTGCCGATGGCGGAATGTTGAGGCGCAGGCGCAGACCCTCATTACTGCCGAGCGCGCCCCGGCAGCGAACGTACACATCGCGGATGGCGCCGGTGAAGAGCGTGTCGAACAATGCACGACCAAGCGCGACAAGCGCGGCTTCGTCGAGATCGAGCGCGCGCAGACGCTCCAGCAGCGCCTGTGTCTGCGGGTCGGCGTCGGGCAGGTGCAGTTCGCCGTTACCCTCTTCGCCGCGCGGTCCGCGCGCTTTGAGGAGAAAGCGACCGCCCTCCGCCGGTATGACCGCAATTTCAAAGTCGGCATACGATTTCATGGCGTGATTGTTGTAGTATAGCACACCCTTTTATTGCCGACGAGCATGAAAATATGGTACACTCCCGCAACGTATGCATCGGCGTCTGGAAGCGATAGTGAGCAGTGAAACGGGCGCGCGAGCGTCATCCGCGCTGAGGCTGGCGATGCGCGCGATTGCGGCGGCGCTGGCGGGTATGCTGCTGGTGACCCTGCTCTGCCAGTTACCGGTTGTGCACCGTGTGGATGTCGGGCGGTTCGATGCTGCGTATGTGCGCGGCTTCTACGACCCGGAGCGCCTCGATCTGCCGCAGGCGCGCGCCTATCTGAACGGGTCGGACGGCAGTGCGCGCTGGACGCGCGCCGAGTCGCATCTGCTGTTTCCGCAGGCTGGTCTGCCTGCCGAAGTGACGCTGCGCTTGCGCGGCTGGCGCGCGGATGGCGCGCTGCCACAGATCACGATCCTGGTCGATGGGCGCGAGGCGTACAGCGGCGCAACCACCGGCGAGTGGCAGGAGGTCCGGCTGGCGGTGCGGCGCTCTTCGCTGAAACCGGAGGATGTGCTGATTACCATACGCGCCGACGTAGCGCCGATCAGCCGCGGCGATCCGCGCCTGGCGGGGGTGCTCGTCGATGCAGCGGAGTATCGCACTGCGCAACCGCCGCTGCACCCGTATCTGGCGCAACTGGCGTGGGGGGCGCTTGCCGGGGCGCTGCTGGCGCTGAACCTGGCAGATCCGCGACGGAGCGAGCGCGCGCCCTGGCTGCGCTGCGTCACGCCGCTGCGCGCGTGGATCACCGGAATGCTGCTGATTGGTCTCGCCTACCTGTTGCTGTACCGGCTCCAGCCCGTCTATCCTTATCCGCTGCGCGGCATGTTGCCCGCCATCTGCGCAGCGCTTGGCGCGGCAACGGCGGTGCGGCACGGTCCGGCGCTCGCAGCGCGCCTGCCAGCGCTGCCGGACATGCTGGCGTTAGGGGGCATTGCTGCGTGGACTGCGGCAATTCTGCTGGCGGCGCAGGATCACGTCACCCTGTCGGTTCCAGGGGTCGAGAAAGATTTCCGCGTCTTTGCCACGCGCGCCGTCGATCTGGCGCTCGTCTTCCGCGCCGATGGGTTCTACAACCTGGGGTATCCGTTCCTGCTCTGGTGCGTTGCGCCATTGACCGGCGGCAATGTCTTTTTGGCAGCGCGTCTGATCGCTGCTTTTGCGGGCGCAATCTTCCTCAGCGCCTCCTGGGTCCTGGCGCGCCGCATGCTGGGGCGCGAAGCGGCGCTCGCAGCGCTCGTGATGCTGGCATTGAACCCGTTTGTGGTGCAGTATGCACTGTACGTCGGCAGTGATATGCCGTTGGCAGCGTTCTGTGCGCTGACCCTGGCGCTGCTGGCGCACGTGACAGACCGGAAAAACGCCTGGCTGCTCGCGCTGGCTGGCATCGCCGCAGGCTTCGCCTTCCTGGTGCGGCACCCCGGAATCTTGTTATTCCCTTTCGGCGTGCTGGTTGTTTTGTGGATGAG
>JAUQOW010000267.1:0-3971 GCA_030550675.1 Chloroflexota bacterium | reverse complement strand
GCCCTTGCCTTTTTCGTGGCGATTGCGCCGCAGGTGATCGTCAATGTGCGCGACACGGGCAATCCGTTCTACAGCCAGCAGGCAAAGAATGTCTGGCTCGCCGTGTACGGCGATAGCGACTGGGGGCGCTGGAACGAGGTCAGCAATGACATACCGCTCACTGACGTCATCCTGGACGACCCGGCGCGCTTCACGGGCGCGTGGTGGTCGAACCTGCGCGCCTTCATCGGCGCTGGCGCGGAGTGGAGCGGCGATGCCGGACAGGCGTCGCAATTGCGGCTGCTGGCATTCCCGGCGAACTGGCTGGCGGTCGCCGGTCTCGTCGGATGGCTGGCGTTGATCGGGATTCGGCACGTGAATGTGAGCAAAGCGTCCGCGAGGAACGTCACGACAGAAGGGGATGCGCCGACGCCCGCCCCGCCATTCGCTGCGCCATTGCTCGCGTGGATTGCGCTGTATGCGGCGGCGCTCGCCGCGGGACTGCCGTTGCAACGCTTCTTTCTGCCGCTGGCGCCGGTGTATGCGATTGCGGCGGCATGGACGCTGGCGCGGGCAGTTGGTGCGCTGGCAGCGCGACGGGCGTGGAGTCCGGCGCGGCTCTGGATCATCGGCGTGCTGGTGTTTCTCGTGATCCTCTGGCAGGGGTTCGCCATTGGCGTGCGCGAGGTGATAGACCGGCAACCCGCCGATGAGGCGGCGGCAGTGCGCCTCGTGCAGCAGACCGTGCCGCCTGGCGAGTTGCTGCGCGCTGCGCTGGCGCCTGGCGATCCGGTCGGCAAGTATTCCGCGATTGCGCATCGCATCGCGCCGCCAGAGCAGGAAACGCGCTACCTGCTCCACAGCCGCGAGGCAGGACCGCGTCCTGACGGCGTGGTGATTGCAACATTCGGCAAATACGCACTGGTGCAGGTTCAACCGTGAGCGGAACACAGCCACAGGCACAACGTTTCAATCTGCACGGCTGGATGGCGTCTGCTGCGACTGAGGCGCGCGCATCCCCGATTGCGACGACATACGCGGCGCTGGCGCTGCTGGTTCTGGCGGGCGTGATGTTGCGCCTCTGGTTCATCAGCGTCAGTCCGCTCGATCCGCGCTACTCCAATGCCGACGACGGCGACTACTACCGGCGGGCGCTGCGGCTTGCCGTAACCGGCGCATATGTCGATGACGCCTGGCTCATCCGCCCGCCGCTCCACGTGTTCTTTTTTGCGCTCTGGCTGCGGTTGGCGCTGATCCTCGGCGCGCCCCAACTCGGACTGCTGTTCGTGCAACTGGCGCAGACCGCGCTGGCAGCGCTGATGCCGCTGATCGGGTTCGACCTGGCGCGGCGGTTGTTCAGCAGCACGCGCGCCGGGCTGCTGTTTGCCGGATTCCTGGCGCTCTGGCATCCGCTGGTCGAGCAGACGACCGTGCTGTTCAGCGAGCACCTGTACCTGTTCCTGTTTCTACTCCATCTCTGGCTGCTGGTGCGCTACGATCAGGGAGGGCGACTGCGCGACCTGGCGCTGGCGGGGGCGGCGCTCGGCGCAGCGGCGCTGACGCGCTCACCGGCGCTGTACGCGAGCGTGTTTGTCGTCGGGTGGCTGGTCGTGCGCGCGCTGACAACGGCGCGAACCGGCGCCGCATCGCACCAGGCAGCGGCAAAGACGGCAATCGCGCCAGCGATTGTCGTCATCGCGGCATGTCTGGCGATCGTCGCCCCCTGGACGGCGCGCAACTATCTGACGTATGGTCACCTGATCCCGGTGGACACGCTGGGTCAGATCAATCTGTGGCTCGACCTCGACGACGTGGCGCGGCGGAATGAAAACATCGAGACGCTGCGGCGCATGCCGCAGTCGGAGCGACACATCTACGCCCTCGAACGCGCGCGTGACATCCTGGCTGCCGATCCGCTGCGCCCATTCCGCTCGATGTGGCACACCTTCCGCCACATCTGGAAGGCGCAATACATCGAGGATTACTTCGTCAAGCAGAGTTTCTTCACCCGACCATTGCGCGAAACGGCGCCGCTGGGTCTGGCGGGCGATCTGATCTGGCTGGCGTTCACAACCGCGGGACTCGCCGGGCTTGCGGGGCGCGCGCGCGAAGGGATGCATTTCCGCCTGTTGTTCCTGGCGTGGATCGGCTATTCGCTGCTGACGGTGCTCATCTTCCATGTCGAACCGCGCTACCTGTTGCCGCTCTGGGTGATGATTGCGCTGTACGGCGCGGGCATGGCGGCGGTGCGCTGGAACGGCGTGCGCGCGACGCCGCGCCTGGCGCTTCAGGCGGCGGTGGTGGCGGCGTTTTTTGGGTTGCTGCTCACCTACCGCGACTACCCGGCGATTATCAGCAGCGGCGTCGCGCGCGAACGCGCCATGATCGCTGGTTTGTCGGCGTATCGGGCAGGCGACTATCCTGCCGCTGAACAGGCATTTCGCGCCGCGCTTGAAGCGCAGCCGCGTTTCGTCGATGCGCAGGTGCATCTGGCGCTGGCGCTGGCGGCGCAGCAGCGCCATGACGAAGCGCTGGCGCTGATCCAGCGCAACAGTTCGCGTCACGCCGAACTGGTATTCGGCGCGCTGCTGCGCGACACCGGCGACACGGCGCAGGCGGCGGCGTTGTTGACCCACATCGAAACGATTGCAGGCGAAGACATTCAGCGTTGGGGGCTGGCGTGGCTGCACCCGCCGCCGTTAGACATCCTGCCAGTGGGGAATGGTCTTGACATGGGCTACCTCGCCGGATTTTCACCCGCCGAGCAAGGCGCGACCGGCGGCTTTCGCTGGCTCGAAGGGCAGGGGGTGATCGTCCTGCCGCTGGCGGAGTCGCTGCGCGACGATGCTGTCATTGTTTTGTCGATGACCGGCGGCGAGGCGGCAGCGACTACGCCGCTGACCGTACGCATCGGGAATGGACCGGCGTGGACCGTGCATGTTGCGCGCGGGCAGTGGCGCCGCTACCACCTGCTGGCGCCGGCGGGGAGCGTGGCGGACCGGCGGCTCGTCATCGATCTGCGCGCGCCAACGTTTGTGCCCGCGCTGCTCGACCCCGCGAGCGACGATGCGCGCGCCCTGAGCCTGCGCCTGGCGTGCGTGCAGGTGCGGCGGTAGGGAGGAGGCTGATGCAGGCGACTCTGCGTGTGGTATAGTTATCATATACACGCACAGGAGGCAGCGATGACCACGGTTCCACCCCCTTATCGCGATCAGGTCCTGGCAGAGCTGGACGCGCTCCCAGAGGAATATCTACCATTTGTCTTACAGTTGGTGCGAACGTTCCGGGAAAGCATTACGCTCAAACCCGCTGTGGCCAGTTTCCGCCAGGGTTGGCGTGAGGCTCAGGAAGGGAGCACGTACCCGCTTGCCTCATTGTGGGACGATATCGATGCAGAATAATCCTGAAACGTCGCCGCCAGTCGAAGTGGCATTCACTCCCGAATTCAAACGCAATCTTCGCCAACTTGCCAGGAAATATCCTCAGATCAAATCCGACATTCAACCCGTCCTTGATGCTCTAACCCAGGGGGCGACTCCTGGCGATCAGATTCCGGGAGTGCGGTACACCATCTTCAAGGTGCGTGTCAAGAACTCGGACAACCGGAAAGGAAAAAGCGGCGGTTATCGCATGATCTATCAGCGGGTGAATGAGCGTCTCGTGGTCCTGATCACGATCTACTCGAAAACGGAGCAATCCGACATTGCGCTGCGCGAGATTCGCCAGATTATTCTGGAGTATGAAACACAGGCGACTCAATATGAGGAAGGATCGTCAGAGGCAACGGGGTCAGCATAGACGCCTGTACCAGGCCAACGCATTGGAGATTACCGCTGAACGAAGAATGTGACAAGACATGGTACGAGTGCCGACCAACCGAGAACCAACCCATCCAGGAGAGATTCTGCGGGACGAATTCTTGCTGCCGATGGGCATCACGCAACGCGAGCTGGCCGCCAGCATTCACGTTCCCTATCAGCGCATCAACGAAC
>JAUQOW010000061.1 GCA_030550675.1 Chloroflexota bacterium | reverse complement strand
GCACGATGTCGGCGGAAAAGATGTTCTCAAAGAAGGGCGCAATGCCCGCATTCGTCAACTGCGTCATTGCCACTTCCTCGGTTGAGTTCGTCAGCGCCGCCAGACGCAAGCCAGCGGAGCGCAGCCGATCGAGAGCCGCAGGGACGTCGGCGTGGGGCGGTAAGTGGCGCATGCCGTCAAGGACAGCGGCGCTGTCATCCGCTGAAAGTGAAACGCCATAGCGCGCAGCGGTCATCTCCAGCGCCGTTGCCCAGATTCTGGTAAAGTTGACGTACTCTCCAATAATGGTCGTAACGAACGCCGACTGAAGCGCCTGGTTGAACCATGCCTGGCGCGCGTTCGCAACTCCGAATATCCGCGTGAAGAGCGGATCAAGCGCGCGCATGTCCAGCAATGTTTCGTTCACATCGAAAATGATCACCCTCGGCATTGTCCCCTCCTGTCATTGTTCCACGCCCGACGAGTCGAAAGAATCTTCACACATACGCACAGACGGCGATGCAGCCTGAGCGTGTTCCACAGCGCTGTGAACCGGACGAACAAAAGGTGCGGAGCAGTGTGTAAACTCAACTGGCGGATAACCGGTCGGCGAGCGTCTCCAGCCAGGCGATGAACCGCCGGAGATCGGCTTCGACCTGACCCCAGACACCTGGATAACGCGCAATCAGGCGTTCGATTCGCTCTTCGTCGAGCTCGAAACCGTAGAGATTCCTCACAACGTGGCGAAACGCCAGGAATTCGCGCAGACTATCAACGCTGTCGCGGGACAGTACGGCAGGACGGTCGCCCCAGGCTGCTCCCATGCGCTCGAGTAATCGCCGATGCCAGTCGAAACCGCCAGGCGGAGCGCCATTCAGTTCTGCGGCTACCGTCTGAAAAATACGCTCGCACCCGGTGTAGAAGTTGTGCAGCTTGAGCGCAAGGTTTTCGTAGAACAGTCTGGCATGTCCTGGATCGCGCGCAATTTCTGCATGAACAAATGCGATATCTTCTGACAGGCGCTGTAGCCGCTCGAGTTCTGTCAAAATATCGGCTGCGACGCCGCGTAAGCGTTCTGGTGACGCTGGTTGCATGGTTACAGATCTTCTCCAGTCGCCAGGACACGATCGCGCACATGCGGAAACAGCTCGCCAAGCGGTTTCAAGTCCACCGGGAATTCGGTCAGCTTTCCCGCTTCTGCCAGCGCAGGGAAGTAGTCGGCAGGCGCAAGCCCGTCCACTGCCAGATCAATGTCGGAGTCAGCGGTGAAGCGACCGGTGACGAGTGAACCAAAAAGGATGACGCGGGTCGCGCCAAACGTCCGACGCAGCATGGCTGCGATGCGTTCAGCGTCGTGCCGCGCCTGTTGCGCCAGACGCCGGTTGCGCTCGCGCTCGACAGCCTGGCGACGGCGCCAGCGTTCGACATATTCTTCGATTGGGCGATCCATGCCCGGAATGTCAATCTTCGCACTCATCGGGACGCCTTGTAGGGCGGAGATGGACGGTAGTACAACGGAGTCCGCTGGTATTGGAGCAGGATTACGCCTTCTATATTACACCAATGCTAACCAAATCTCAATAGCCTGGCTCGTCCTACCCCGCCTTCAATGTATCGACCCAAAATGCATCCATCTTCGCGCGCAAGAGAGCATGTTCAGGTCGTTCAAGCTGCGGGTCGTCCGCCAGGATTCGGTGCGCTTCGCGGTACGCCGTCTGAAGCAGGCGCACGTCGGTCAACTGCGCCACTTTGAGGTCGGGGGTGCCGCTCTGCCGGGTGCCGAAGAACTCGCCCGGTCCACGGAGTTGCAGGTCGATCTCTGCCAGGCGAAAGCCATCGCTGATCGTCTCCATTGCCTCCATACGCTGGCGCGTCACCTCATTCTGCTCTTTGTCGCACACGAGAATGCAGTAACTCTGGTGCACCCCCCGCCCGACGCGCCCGCGGAACTGGTGCAACTGCGCCAGCCCGAACCGCTCCGCTCCCTCGATCATAATCGTCGTTGCATTCGGGACATCGATGCCGACCTCGATCACAGCGGTGGCGACCAGGATATCGTATTCGTGGTTGCGGAAGGCGATCATGACAGCGTCCTTTTCGCGCGGCAGCATTTTGCCGTGGATCAGCGCCACCCGCAGGTCGGGAAAGACGTCGCGCGAGAGCATGGCGTGCATTTCTTCGGCAGAGGGCAGATCGACCTTTTCGCTCTCCTCGACCAGCGGGCAGATGACGAACGCCTGTCGTCCTTTGGCGACCTCGCGCCGGATGTGGCGATAGGCTTTTTCGCGCTCAACCGTCGTGATCCAGCGCGTCTTGATCTCCTGGCGTCCCGGCGGCAGTTCGTCAAGCACCGATACGTCCAGGTCGCCATAGATGGTCAGCGTCAGCGTGCGCGGGATGGGGGTCGCCGTCATCACCAGCATATGCGGGTTATACCCTTTATCCTTCAGGCGCTGCCGCTGCTCAACGCCGAAACGGTGCTGCTCATCGACGATCGCCAGCCCAAGCGCGGCGTACTGCACGCTTTCGGCGATCAGCGCGTGCGTGCCGACAATCAGATCGATGTCGCCGCGCGCAATCCCTTCCAGCACCCGGCGGCGCTCTTTTGCGCCGAGGCTGCCGGTGAGCAGCGCCACCCGCACCCCGCGCCCGTCGAGGTCATCATCACCACTCATGCCCAGAATGCGCTTGATCTCTTCCAGGCGCTCGCGCTGCTCCGGGTCCAGGTTGTCGTCCGCTGGCGCGTGGCGTTGATCGCGGGGAACCGGCACGTTGCTCAGGAGCGCCCGCAGACCGCGATAGTGCTGCTCTGCCAGGATTTCGGTCGGCGCCATGAGCGCCACCTGATAGCCAGCCGCGATCACCTGAAGCGCCGCTGCCGCCGCGACGACGGTTTTGCCGCTGCCCACATCGCCCTGGAGCAAACGCGCCATCGGCACGGGGCGCTCCATGTCTGCGATGATTTCTTCGATGGCGCGCACCTGGGCGCCGGTCAACTCGAACGGCAGTTGCTTAAGAAACGCTTCATGCACGTCGTCGCGGCGGGTAATGGCGTACCCGTGCTTTGCCTGCCAGAGCATTTTGCGCTGAAGGACGCCCAATTGAATAAACAAAAACTCGTCGAAGCCGAGGCGACGACGCGCCTGTTCAAGCTTTTCGTGAGTGTCGGGAAAGTGAATCTGCGCGATCGCTTCCGATAGCGGCATCAGTCCCGTTCGTTCGCGCACAGCGGGAGGCAGGTGGTCTTCCAACATTGGCGCGCAGCGATCCACCACCTGTTTGATCAACGCGCGCGCGCTCCGTTCAGCGAGCCCGCGGGTCAGCGGATGGACCGGCACCAACCGCCCGACGTGGATCAGGTCGTCGTCGGTGAACGGTTGCCATTCGGGTGACGCCATCTGGCGCAGCCCGTCGTAGACGCCGATCTTCCCGCTCAACACAACCTTCGTGCCGACCAGGAAGCGCTGCGCCAGCCAGGGCTGGCGGAAAAAGACCACCTTGAGCGTGCCGGTCTCATCGCCGACCAGAATATCGAGCCGCGAACCGCCGCTCTTCATCGGCAGGGTGCGCACATCGAGCACTTCGGCGATGATGGTCTCAACCGCGCCTGGTTGCAGTTCGGCAATCGTTTTGCGCGAGGTGAAATCGTCGTAACGATGGGGAAAATGGTAGAGCAGGTCGCGGACGGTACGCACGCCGAGGCGCCGGAACGACTGCACCATCTGGCGTGTGACGCCTGGTATGTCATCGAGCGGCGAATCCGGGGTAAGCGGGCGCGCCGGAGCAGCACGGGAAGAACTGCGGGTCGGCGCGCGCGTCGGCATCGCTGGCGCGGACGCTGGCGCGGGTTGCGGGTTCGGTTGGGCGCGAAACAGGGAGCGCAAACCTTCGAGCGCGATGCCGACGCGCGCGCGGCGGGTCGGCTGATCAAGCGCGGAATATCCGGCGAGCAGCTCCAGCGCCTTTTGGACTGGCTCGTAGCGCAGCGCGGCGCCAGCGTCCAGACGCCAGGCAGTCAAAAAGCGCTCCAGACCTCCGGCGACTGCGCTGTCGTCACAGCCGCGACGCTCTTCCTCCGCCAGCAGTTTGCCCAGGCGAACGATCTGGTCTTTGCCGTCCATAGGGTCTTCTTATGAAGCCAGCAAACCGGTGATGCCGAGCGCCCCAGGTCCCATATGCGTACCGAGCACCGCACCGATCTGCACAGTGCGAATGCGGTCGCGTGCGAGCAGCCCTGCATCAGCGCAGGCATCCGCCAGCGACTCGGCTTCAGCACGGTCGGTGGTGTAGACGACGCTCAGTTCCTGATATGCGCCGCGCGCCCGCGCCAGTTCCAGCAGGCGCGCCGGGACGCGCCGCCATGTGCGCACCCGCTCGACCGGCAGCACCTGCGAGTCGCGCACTTCCAGGATTGGTTTCACGTCGAGCAGCGTACCAAGCAGTGCACGGACGCGGCTGATGCGTCCGCCGCGCTCCAGGTACCGCAACGTCTGAAGCGCCACATACGCGACCGTTTGATCGCGCAGGCGCTCAACCAGGGCAACCGCTTCCTCAAGCGCGGCGCCTTGCGACAGATGGCGCGCAGCGGCAAGCGCCAGATAAGCGATTGGCATGGCGATCGAGCGACTGTCGACGCAGACAATGCGTGCGCCGTCAACAAGGCGCGCAGCCTGGACGGCGGCGCTGTACGTGGCGCTCAAGCCAGCGGCGACGCTGATCGACAGCACTGCGCTGCCGTCGCGCGTCAATTCTCGAAACATTTCCTCGAACATGCCGACCGATGGCGCCGAGGTGGTGGGAAGGTCGTCGTGTTCAGCAATCCAGCGGTAGTACTCATCGCGGCTGATATCAATATCGTCGCGCAGCGTTTCGCCCCGCCAGTGCAGCAGCACCGGCACCACGTGAATATGGTGTGCAGCGCGAACATCAGCCGGAATGTCAGCGGTCGAATCGACAACGATCTTGACCGACGGCATAGATCAATCGATCCCTTCAAAAACAGCCACGCCCATGGCGCCGGGTCCGAGGAATGCGCCGACGCTTGGTCCGAACTGCGCGATCTGCACCCGGTCGCGCGGAAAGATCGGATCGACTTTTTCGAGCAACTTCTCGACATCTTCCGGCGTCGTTGCGTAAAGCGCCGTCACTTCGCGGACGCGCGGAAAATCTTCGATGAAGGTATACAGCCCTTCAATGGCTTTAGCGCGGGTGCGGGTGCGTTCGTAAGGGACAATCTCGCCGTCGTCGAGCAGGAGCAGCGGCTTGATGCGCTGCATCGATCCGAGTACGGTCGTTGCCAGCGCCAGCCTTCCGCTATGCTCGAGATATTCGATGGTATCGACGAAGAAGACCAGATGGCAATGCTGGGTCAGCAAATTGATCAACTGCGCGACTTCTGTCGGGGTTGCACCATCGCGCACGGCGCGCGCTGCGTGGACAACGACCATGCCGAGCGCCATGGAGATCAATTTGCTGTCAATGATCTCCACCCGGCTGGACGACGCGGGCAAACGGCTGCGCGCCTGCTGCGCCACCCGATACCCGGGCACAAGACGGCTGGAGAGGTGGATCGAAAAGATGTGATCGTACTCCAGCATCAGACGGCGGTACAGTTGCTCGAAGGTCGTCATTGGCGGCGGCTGCACCGCGATCTGCGCACGATTCTCCTGCATTGCCTGATAGAACTGATCCGCGGTAATGTCGAGACCGGCGCGATAACTCTGATTGCCAACAACAATCTGCAGCGGCACGATCTCGATCCCTAATTCGTGCGCAACACTCAGCGGGATGTCACTGGAACTGTCGGTGACAATTTTGATGCCTGCCATACGTTTCTCATTTCACCTGTAAGTATTGCGGCGTCTGACGGCATTTATTCAAGCGCGATGATGATATCGCAACCGGGCTGCCCGCTGGCGTGCATGTCAACATGCAGCGCAGGGAAGGCGGCGCGAATTGTTTCCGCCAGCATCTCCGCCTGGGCGACATTGACCCCCTGGCTGTAGTAGAGCGCTGCAATCTCAGCTTCGCCTGCCCCAAGCTGACGCAGCGTATAACACACATTATACGCATCTTGCGTCGCCTCCGCAGGGGTTTCGGACATGTCGCCCTGCTGCCAGTCGAAGGCGATAACCCGTACATGTTCGACTGCCGCCGTCATTGCCCGGATATTCTGATCGATATCAGCCTGAAAGTTCAATGCCAGCAGCGCGGCGATTCCGTGCGGCGGCGAGGTCGTCGGCGCCACCGCAACGCGCCGGGCAGCCTGGCGCGCAGCCGCCTGCGCAGTTGCCGCCGCCTGCGGGTCATTAGGCAGCACAATAATCGCGCGCTGCGGCAGACGCTCGAAAGCGGCGCGCCATTCGTCAACCGTCGGCGGCGTGGTCGTTTCCCATACCAGATCGGCGCCCAGGTCGCGCAGGATCGCCGCGTATCCGGCGCCCGACGCCAATGCGATAATGCCAGGGGCAGTGTGCGTCTCAACAAACTCTGTCGACAAGGAATCAGGTCGAAGGTCAGGAAGCCTGGCGTCTGCATGGCGTGCAGCGCGTTGCAGGTCCATATTCACTACCTCGATCTGATCGAGTGCGCCAAACTCCAGCGCCTGATTGAGCGCGTCGCCTGGTCGCAGGGTGTGAAGATGCACCTTGATGAGCGCCTGATCCCCCGCCACAACCAGTGAGTCGCCAAGCGCGGCAAAGACGCGCCGGATTGAGTCCAGCGATGCGGTTGCTTGATGGATTACAAAACTGGTGCAGTAACCTGCGCTATCGGCGTGATCGCTGATGATTGCCGCTGGCGGAACCGCTGGCGTAGGCGACTCGCCCGTTTCGCCGCGCGCATAGCGCAGCAGCGCTTCGAGCAGCACCAGCAGCCCCTGCCCGCCAGCATCAACCACCCCCGCTTCGCGCAGCGTCGCCAGCAACTGCGGCGTGCGCATCACAGCGGCGCGCGCTTCGCGCACTGCGGCGTCGAGCACGGCGATCACCGACGCTTCACCGGCGGCGATGGCGCGCTGCGCCGCTTCGCCAGCGCAGCGAATGACAGTCAGCATCGTGCCTTCGACCGGACGCAGCACGGCTTCGTAAGCGCGAGCGCTGCCGTGCGCCAGGGCAGCCGCCAGTTCGCGCCCGCTCATCAGGTGGTGTCCGGCGAGCGCCGCCGCAACGCCGCGCAGGATCTGCGACAGAATGATGCCTGAGTTGCCACGTCCGCGCATGGTTGCCCAGTAGCCGACCCGCTCCGCCACCACGCCGCATGAGGGATGCGGCGCGATGTCACGCAGTGCGCTGCTCAGCGTCAGCGCCATATTCGTCCCGGTATCGCCGTCGGGAACCGGGAACACATTCAGCGCATTGAGCGACGCTGCGTGACGCTCCAGATCGCGCGATGCGGTGCGCAACGCCTCCAACAGATGCTCGCCATTCCACGCGCTCGTCATCATCGACCTCCCACGCCCTGCACGCGGATGTTGACTGTCGGTTCAGGAAGGTCGAGCGCAAACGAGAGCGCCGCGCGCACGGCGGATTGAACGGCGTGCGCCACATCGGCGATCAGTCTGCCTGTCCGGACGATCAAGTACACATCGACCTCGAGATTGTTCTGATGCACATGCACCTCAACGCCACGGCGCTCATCGCCTGGCGGAAGGAGGAGCGGCGGACCCTGCGGATCGCTCAAACCGGCGACGCCGTCGGTTTGCAGCGCGGCGGCGGCGGCGATTGAGGCGATAGCGCGCGGCGCGACGAGTACGCGCCCGGACGTTGGTCCGTTGATAGAGGATTGGCTGTTCACGGCGTTCATGCGTTCTCCAGTTGCCTTGTGCATCAGAATGTGGTATAGTTTCCGGCTAGTGTGTCAACAACGTTGTGATGTTCCTGGCAGAGCCGGGGGAGCAGGCTGATATGGCAAAGTGTATGGTTTGCAACAAGAGCGTCAGTTTTGGGCGCAACATACGGCACAAAGCGTCGGGCGGCTGGGCGCGACGCGCGCCGAAGACCAATCGCACCTTCAAACCGAATGTGCAGAAGACGACAATCATGGTCGATGGCGAGAAAGTGCAGATCAAGGTGTGCACCCAGTGTCTGCGCACGATGTATCGGGCGCGCTAAACGTTCCTTTCCTGATCGCTCGGGCTGGCGTCGCGCGGCGATGCCAGCCTTGCTCATTAAAACGCCCGACATTATAGCGGATAGGGTCAGGACGTGCAATTCAAGACGTAGCGCCTGAGCGCATAGGCAACGCCCGCCTCGGAAACCGGAGGCAACACGGCGTGCGCACGCGCCTGCACCGTCGGAGCTGCATTCCCCATCGCCAGACCAAGCCCCGCCCAAGTGATCATCGAGAGGTCGTTTTCCTGATCGCCGATTGCCATCACAGCCTCGCGCGGTATTCCCAGCGACTGCGCCAGGGCAGCCAGCGCATTCCCTTTGCTGACGTGCGGCGCGGTCAGCTCGCCAAAAATGGCGTGTGAACGAACGATTGCCAGCGTATCGCCGAATCGGGCGGTCAGGCGAGCCAGTTCGCGCTCAACCACCGGCGGATCGGCGACGAACAGCAGTTTGGTCGGCGGTACGTGCGCCACCAGGCGATCCAGATCGGGAGTGACGACGATCTCCGTGCCTTCAGGATGAAAGGCGAGGTAGGGTTCGAGTTCCGGTCGATATGCTGCGATGTGGTGAATATCATCGATGTAGGCGATCGCGAAGATGTCGGCATCGAGGAGTTCGCGCACCGCCGCTGCGGCCAGATCGGCGGGCATCGCCGCGTGGTACAGGGTGGCGCTGGTGAGCGGATGGCGCACCATCGCTCCCTGGTAACAGATGATCGGCGCACGAATATTGAGTTCGCGCGCGAACGGCAGTGCAGCGCCGAACACGCGCCCCGTCGCCAGCGTTACGTGGATGCCGCGCGCCTGCACTGCGGCGATCGTTTCGCGCACATCGGGGTGGATCGCCAGATCGCGGTCAATAACGGTGCCGTCGAGGTCAAGGGCGATTAACTGGAAAGACATGGTGCGTGTCCGGGTGATAAGGTCGGGAGCCGGGAACTAAGAACTGAGAACAGAGAACCGAGAACTGAGAACAGAGAACCGAGAACTGAGAACCGAGAACTGAGAACCGAGAACTGAGAACTGGGATCGAAAATCGGTAAGATCGAGCGCTGTCAGCGAATAAACGAATGAGTGGACGAATAAGCGAATGGAAATGGATACGAATGCCTGCCAAAGAATGAATGCCTACCGAAAATGGATGACCACCGGGAACGAACGTAGAACGTTCCACCTTCGCACCTTCGCACCTTCCGCCTTCACACCTTCCACCTTCACCCCTTCCACCTTCACCCCTTCCACCTTCGCACCTTCCGCCTTCCACCTTCGCACCTTCCACCGTTTCGACCATCACCACCCTGTCCCGTCCAGCGAGGTCGCGCCGCACGTGCACCGCAGCGGCTGGGAACGCCTGACGCGCCAGCGCCGTGACCGCCTCCGCCTGGGTTGCGCCGATTTCCAGCATCAGTGCGCCGCCGGGTCGCAACGCCTGCGGCGCCGCCGCCAGCAGGCGGCGGTAGACCGCCAGACCATCGCTGCCGCCATCGAGCGCCAGGTGCGGCTCGTGCAACCGCACGCCAGCGTCAATTTCCGCGAGCACCGTATAGGGGGGATTGCTGACCAGCAGATCGACCGGTTGCGGCAGCGGCGCCAGCAGGTCGCCGCACAGAAGCGTCACGCGATTGGCGACGCCGTGCAGTTCGATATTCTGCCGCGCCACCGCCAGCGCATCAGGTAAAAGGTCGGTTGCATAGATCAGGGCGTTGGGCAGATGCACCGCCAGCGCAACGGCGATGCACCCGCTGCCGGTTCCAATATCGGCGATCAGAAGCGTATCCTGCGGAGAAAAACGCCGCCGCGCCCATTCGAGCGCGGCATCAACCAGGGTTTCAGTTTCGGGGCGCGGCACAAGCACGCGCCGGTCGACGATGAACTCCAGCCCGTAAAACTCTTTGCGACCGACCAGATACGCGACCGGTTCGCGCGCTGCGCGGCGCAGCACCAGCGCGCGAAATGTCTGAAGCGCATCTGCGGGTATATTCTCACTCGCCCTGGCAAGCACACGAACGCGCGACCAGCCAAGCGCGTGCGCCAGTAGAATCTCAGCATCCAGGCGCGGCGTCTCGCTGCTGTCACGCAACCTTTCGACCGCCCACTTAAGCGCCTGCTCAACCGTCGCGTGAGGGTCAGGGAACGTCACCCGCTACGCCTCGCAGGTCAACGCGCTTTCGAGCGCAGCGGTCATGCGCCCGATCAGCGCAAACGTCGCCGGATACTCGATCCGCTCGCGCTCCGGCATTCCCGGCGCCCAGCGATACCGGGCGAGCGTCGCCGATGGTCGGTCGGCGCAGCTCAGCACAACTTCCCAGTAGATGACATCGGACTCCTCGCGGTGCGGCGGGGATGAGCGCAGTTGCGCGATCCCTTCGCTCTCTTCGAGTTCCCAGACGGCCAGCGGCTCTTCGAGAAAACTCAACGCCCGGATCGCGGCAGCCGCGTGGTTGCTGAGCCAGGCGCGCACATCATGAATGACCGGCGCAGCATGGCACGTCACCGCGAGTTCGCGGAGCGTCGCGCTGAAACGATCCAGGTCGGTCAGATCGATGCGAGCATCGGCGGAGTCGGCAGGGACTGCAATCACCTTTGCGCCGTCATCCGTCCAGGACAGCGCACTCACCGCCTGCGGACCTTCGCTCGCCAGGCGCTTCAACGTATCGACCGTCTGTTTCCCGAGCATGATCATTCCTCCCAGGCAGACCTAATCCATCTTTCGTTCCGAGAAATCGCGTCCATCGAACGTGATCAACCGCCGCTTCTCGTCCACCACCGTTTCGAGATGTACCGGTCGCGTCCAGATACGCTGAATGTTGCGCAGCGTATCGCGCGCATAGTCCATTTTCAGTTCAACCCCTTCGTAGCGGTGGCGCAGATAGAGCTCGCCGCGATTGTTGTAATTGCCGTCTTCGACATAGATGAACGGCTGTCCGAAGTTCGTCAGGCGGAACAGGAGTTTCTCCTTGATCTCCTTGAACTCGCGCGACGCGATCTCATACATATCTGTATCACGATTGTAGCGGAATGTAAAGAGCTTCTGCCGCATCACAAACTCAGGCGTCAGGAATTCGTCAATGAAAGTGACATCATTGTAGAGACGGCGTATCTCGAACAGTTTCTGACGCCCCAGACCCAGTTGCTTATCCCAGTTGAGTTTGGTTGCCAGGTCTTCGCATTCCTCGTACTCTTTGCCGAAGCGCCCGGTATTCCAGCGAAACTCGATGTCGCGCAAGAGTTCAAGCCCAAGTTTGTACGGATTGAGGCGCCCGGGATGGACC
Source organism: Chloroflexota bacterium (assembly GCA_030550675.1). Taxonomy (GTDB): domain Bacteria; phylum Chloroflexota; class Chloroflexia; order Chloroflexales; family Roseiflexaceae; genus Roseiflexus. Next base: position 11,538 of record JAUQOW010000061.1, on the reverse strand, counting down.
GCAACCACACCGGAGTGATGGTCGGCGAAGTCGATCAGTTCATCGTCGCGCAGCGCCTTCTTGGTCATGATCTCCGAGTGCCAGTAGCTATTGTGATTGATGAATCCCTGCGCGGCGTAGCGATGCGTTTCACGCACCGAGATATCGTACACATGAGCGCGTCCGCGCTCGATCGACACAATCTCGTCCGACCACTCTTCACGCCTAAACCAGCGCCGATCCTCGATATAGTGCGCCAGCGCCGCCTGCTTGCGCGCCGTCCCGAAGCCGATCTCAGCGAAGAAGACCGCAGCCGAACGACCGGTGACGCGAATGCGCCACGTGCCATCCGCATTAGCGCGGCGGTTAGCGAGAATGCCAAAGTTGAGCAGCAGCACCTGAACGGTTCTGCCCATCTCCTCGCTGGCGGTGGAGAGAATGACGCCAGCATCGCTCGCATAGCCGTCGCAGTCGTACAGCGCGCGCAGGAACGCGGCAACGACCGACTTCGGCGAACGCAGAATGACATCGGGCACGCTCTTCTCGTGCGCTGCGACGCCGATTTTGAGACCAGGATAGACCAGGAAATCCTGGACATCGCGCGAAGAGAGCGAGACGCGCCAGCGGTTTCCGCGCCTGCGCCAGCGCGCTTCGATGCCGAACAGTGCATGGACGAGATCGGCGAAAGCGCGCGCCTGATCCTCATCGGCAGTCGTCACCTCGATAGTGCGCTTGACCGTGCTGGTATGCCTGCTGCACAGATACCCCAGGAACGCTGCCAGGCGCTCATCTACAACCTCCGGCGCGCGAATGGGGACCTGTCGCCGGATGATCGGATCGTGGTCAGCGATGGCGGCATCGTATGCTGCGACGAGCGGCGCCAGCGTTGGTGCGTGAATGTCGCGCACGACACGCCGGTAGCGAACAACGGTCTCAACGTCAACGTCCGCTTCGCTGGCGATCGGCGCGAGCGTCGCATGGCGCGCCGGCGCCCGGTCAAGCGTGACATACCGTTGCGCCCACAGGTTCCGTCCGCCGCCAATCCTGACCCTGTCGCCGACCTGAAGTTCATCGAGGCGGCGCCAGCCGCCGTCGGGCAGCATAACGCGGTGGTTGACCGAGCCTTCAAGTTCCAGACCGCGCCGCGTGCGCACCCGGATCGTCTCATAGTCCTCGAATGACGCCCAATCGTAGACGGCTTGCGGCGTTTCGCCATCGCTGACCCGCACCGCCTGCCGTTGCGCGACGATATCGCCGAGGCGAAGCACGCCCTGATCGGTGAACACCAGCGTATCGTAGCGGCAGCAGGCCCATCCTTCGTTGAGTATCTTCGTCATCCCCTGGGGGGCGAAGTAGTACGCTTCATCGCGTATTATTTCGAGGATCGAGTGCTGCCAGCGTTCGAGCGGCGCATAATTCATCAGGAAGAGGAGCACATCCTTCTGCGGATGTTCCGGGAACTTCTTCTGACGCGCCCGTTCCTGTTCGAGCCGCTTACGCTGTTGCTCAAGAAACTCCGGCGGATTGATATAATCGCGCATGTAGCTGCGTTCGACCGGCAACCCCTCAACCACTGGCGGCTCGTCCTCCGCCATGACCGACTGATGGGTCTGCGCTTCGGGTCGCTTGATGTACGGCGCGTGATAGTCGATCAGGTTTTCGAGCGAGAGGCAGATATCGATGAACTCCTCGACCGTCTCATAGCCATAGCGATCAATGATGCGCTGCACACGCGCAGCGTGGTTCGCCATTTCATCGAGCATCTTGCGGTTCGTATGCGCGAACCACATATTGTTCTTGAAGAAATCGACATGCGCCGCGACATGCGCCATCACCATCTTCTGCGTCACCATCTCGTTGCCTTCGAGAAGGTACGCATACGCCGGGTTGGTGTTGATGACCATCTCATAGATCGTCGAGCCAAGCCAGATATGGCCCTTCATGAGCTGGTCATACTCCATGCCGAAGCGCCAGTGGGGATAGCGGATCGGGAATCCGCCAAGCGCCGCCGTTTCATAGAGGGTGCGATAATCAAGCACTTCATAGATGATAGGGAAGAAATCAAGCCCATACTCTTTTGCATAGGCTTCAATCTCCTCCCACGCAGCCTGCAACTCTGGGGGAAGACGGGTGCTTTTCATAGATGACTCATACCACTTGTGGCGCTACCGGCCCTTGCCAAGAAAATCCTTAATTGCGTCGTAAATATCGTCGCGATCTGCAATCTCCGAGATCACCAGCGCCTCGTGCTTGCCCAGGTGCTCTTCGAGATCGTGCGCAAAGCGTCCTGACCCGTAGAGTGAGCGCACCTGACCGTAGCAGAACTGGTTGACCTTGGGAAGCAGTTGGGTGCGCAGCAGCTCAATGCATTCGCGCGTATCGCCGCCGCCCCAGTTGTCGCCGTCCGAGAAGTGGAACGGGTAGATGTTCCACTCATCAGCCGGGTAGCGCTCATCGATCAGTTTGTTGCACAATTTGTACGCTGAACTGATCTTAGTGCCGCCGCCTTCGCGGATGTGGTAGAACGTCTCCTGATCGACCTCTTTTGCGGCAGCGTCGTGCACGATATAGCGAATATCAATCGACTTGTATTGCGAGCGCAGCCAGGTTTCGATCCAGAACGCCGTAATGCGCACCAATTCCTTCTGCTCAGCGCCCATCGATCCGCTCACGTCCATCATGTAGATGATGACCGCGTTCGACTCTGGTTGAAGCGTCTCCTTCCAGGAGCGATAGCGCATATCCTGGCGGATCGGCACGACAATCGGGTCGGCGATGTTGTACTCGCCCGATGAAATCTGGCGTTTGAGCGCTTCGCGGTAGGTGCGCTTGAAATGTCGCAGCGAGTCCGGTCCGACGCGGCGAATGCCGGAGTAGCGATCCTTCTGCGAAATAATGTTCTTCTTGCCCTTCGGCTGGATGTTGGGCAGTTGCAGTTCCTCGCCGAGGATCTGCGCCAGTTCTTCGAGGGTGACATCGACCTCGATGATATGCTGCCCTGGCTCCGAACCCGCCTCACCCTGCCCCGACTGTCCATCGCCCTGCCCGATCGGATCGCCGACGTTGCCGTCTCCCTGCCCGACGCCGCCGCTCTGACGCATGCCATAGCGGAACTGCGGCAGGTCGATCTGCGGCAGCGGGATCGACACATACTTGCGACCCTGGCGACCGATCATTTCGCCCTGCGACATGTATTTGCGCAGGTCCTTCTTGATCTTGCCGCGCACAATCTGGCGGAAGCGGTTCAAATCGCGCTCGACGCGGTGGATTGACATAATGTATGCCCTTATGGGTTATTCACGGGCGGTAGAGACGTTGCAATACAACGTCGCTGCAATGCAACGTCTCCGCCGCCCGCCATTGCGCCTCGATCAGTGCTTCATATCGCCGCGTGCGAAGATGCTGGCCACGTAATTGAGCACGTCGGTCGCACTCTGTTCATTGTACCCGAAATCGCGGATCAGGCGCGCCTTGACCACATCGATCTTCTCCTGGGTATCCTTGTCGATGACCCGTGAGACGAGCGACGTGAGCTTGATCGAGTCCTTCTGGTCCTCGAACAGCTTGAGTTCGAGCGCCTTGTGCAGCCGCTCGTTCGTCTTGTAGTCGAACGTCTTGCCCTCGATCGCCAGCGCGCCGATGTAGTTCATGATCTCGCGCCGGAAGTCGTCCTTGCGGCTTTCGGGAATGTCAATCTTCTCCTCGATCGACCGCATCAGTCGTTCATCCGGTTCCTCAAGCTGACCGGTAAACTTGTTGCGAACGCGCTCGCGCTGCGTGTAGGCTTTGATGTTGTCGATGTAGTTGGCGCAGAGACGCTTGATCGCTTCTTCGTCGGCGCTGATGGCGCGCTGCACTTCATTCTTCACGATTTCGGTGTACTCCTCTTTAACTACCGAGAGCAGGTCGCGATAGCGCTTGCGATCCTCCTCCGACGTGATGAGCGCGTGGTTCTTCAAACCATTCTCGAGTTCGTTGAGCACCATGAACGGGTTGATATACCCGTCCGCCTGATAATTGACGAGCGCGTTGGAGATTTTATCCTGGATGTAGCGCGGGCTGATGCCGTGCATGCCCTCGTTGGGCGCTTCCTTGCGCAGTTCCTTGATGTTGTCCTCGGTGAAGCCGGGCAGCGTGCGCCCATTGTAGAGCTTGAGCTTCTGCAGCAGAGTCAGGTTTGGCTTCTTCGGCTCTTCGAGGCGCGTCAGCACTGCCCACATCGCCGCCACTTCGAGCGTGTGCGGCGCGATATGCACCTTGACCCGCTTCTTGTTAAAGTCGCGCTCGTAGATCTTGATCTCATCGCGCAGACGGGTGATGTACGGAATATCAATGCGGACGGTGCGGTCCTTGAGCGCCTCCATGAACTCGTTGTTCTCGAGGCGGCGATACTCCGGCGAGTTCGTGTGCCCGATGATCACTTCATCGATGTCGGTCTGCGCGAATTTTTTCGACTTGATCTTGTGCTCCTGCGACGCGCCGAGCAGGTCGTAGAGGAAGGCGACGTCCAGTTTGAGCATTTCGATGAACTCGATGATGCCGCGGTTGGCAATGTTGAACTCGCCGTCAAAGTTGAACGCGCGCGGGTCAGAGTCCGACCCGTAGATCGCGATCTTGCGATAGTTGATATCGCCCGTCAGTTCGGTCGAGTCCTGGTTCTTCTCGTCCTTCGGCTGGAACGTCCCGATGCCGATCCGGTCCTGCTCGCTGAACACCAGGCGCCGCACCCGCACGTGGCGGATGACCTTTCCCCAGTCGCCCTGGTAGCGCAGCATAAGATCGCGGAAATTGAAGCGGCATGCCGGGCAGAGATCGCCTTCGATGCGGATCGGATATTCACCGTGATAGCCGTCGGTCAATTCCTCCAGGAAGCGCTCGCGCGTCTCCGCCGGAATGAGACGCAGCGGCTCCTCGTGCATCGGGCACTTCTCCCATTCCGACTCGGGAACCTGCCGCCAGTCCCAGTTCTCGGAGTCGATCACGCCCATGTACCAGTCGAAGGTGTAGAGTGCGCCAGCGTCGGTCTTCGAGTAGTGTTCAAGCCCGCGCTTCAGACGTCGGACGATAGTGGACTTGGAGGAACCCACCGGTCCATGGAGCAGGAGCACGCGCTTTTCGGTGCCATACCCATGGGCTGCGGCTTTGAAGAAGTTGACCAGGCGCATCAGCGGGATTTCGAGACCGAAGATAGCGTCATCGGCGTCGAACGAGGGGTCGCTGAAGAAGTGATAGCGGATCAACTTCTTCTTGGCGTCCATGAATTCCTCGTACCCGTACGACATGATCATGTCGTAGATGCGCTGGAACGCATTGCGTGTCACCTTCGGGTTGCGCGCGACGATGTCCAGGTAGTCGCCGAAAGTGCCGGTCCAGTTCAGTTCCCGGAACTTCTTAAGATCCTGGAGCTCGACCACCCGCTGCAGCAACGAAACGCCGCTCTGGATTGTCATGAATTGTCCTCCTGGTTTGTTGCCGCCATTCGCGCGCTATGCGAATGCCTGCGGCAATACGTACCGGTTGCAACAGCCTGTGCTATTGCTGCCGGTCGGGTATCTGTGGTCCTGATAACGTGCATTGACTCCAACTGTAGATGGTGCGCTGCCCCAACGAAGAGATGCGGCTAACCGCAGATATACAACACCCGCTGGTCGCTGCACCAATACAGCTAGACATCTCAGGGGGCGGGTAGGAGGCCTGGAAATCCAGGTGTTGTTTATTATAACAATCCGCGTATTGAGCGTCAAGGGAATATGACACGAAATTCAGAACTTCGCAAAACAAATTTTCGCCCGTGGGCTACGACGCATCGTGCGTAAACGGGAACACGCGCACGATGTCGCCGATCCCCGCGCCCAGCGTTTGCGCGGCGTTGCCGTTGCGCACGGCGATCTCCAGATGATCGCTGCTGCCGATCAGCGCCACCAGCGCGCCGATCGGCACGTCGGAATATGTCCGATACAGTCCCTCGATCCGTTGCCCGATCAGTTGGGCGACCATGCGCTCGCCGATCCCCGCTTCCCGCAGGTGCTTCAGCGTAATATTCGTGATGCAGTTGCCGAAATGGTCGATGTGGATGATGCGCCCCACCAGCTCGCCGTGCCGTCCGCGCGTCGGTTGCTCGAGCATGGCTTCGACGATGTCTTCGCACCGCTCGCCGAACTCGGCTGGCGGAACGCCAAGGGTGAGATGCGCCGCCACCGGCGCAAACACGTCGCGTCCGTGAAAGGTGCTGCTGACGTGCGGCAGCCAGTAACGCGACTCGGTCAGGTTGTAGACTGCGCACTTTTCCGCGCCCCACTGCGCAATCGCTTCGCGCCATACATATGTGAGCACGCCATTGTCCGGCGCAACATACGCGGCGACCGGGGTCGTCAGGATGATCCGGCGTCGCTTGCTCCCCACGCCCGGGTCAACCACGACGACATGCACGGTTCCCGGCGGGAAAAAAGCGCCGAAGGTCTGGACGATGTAGGCTGCCTGGTGGATGTCCTGCGGCGCGATCTGATGCGTGATGTCCACAATCGTCGCTTTGGGGGCGATTCCCAGAATGACTCCTTTCATAATGCCGACGTAACTATCCGCCAGCCCAAAATCGGTTGTGAGCGTGATAATCCCTGATGGTTGCATACGCCACCTCTATCAAGATCGTTCCACCTCCGCCTGCAATCGACCAATCTCAGCTTCGGCGTCCGACAGTTCGCGCTGGGTTGTCAGCAGGTGGTCGTGCTGGGTGTAGACGAAGCGGGTGTAGGGGTCGATGGCGTCGCGGATGCGCGTGATCATGCGGTCAAGTTCGGCGTTGAACTGCCGCTCCATCGTTGCAGCCAGCGTCTCGCGCAGATCGGCGACGCGCTGATGGAACTGACGTTTGATCTGGCGGCGCTTGTTCGGGATAATGTATAGCCCGCCAAGCGCCAGCGCCCCGGCGACCAGCACGCCGGTCACGTCGAGCAGCGCGCCGTGCAGCAGCAGCACCAGCAACGTCCCAATGCCCACCGCTCCTGCGCCCACCAGCGTCGAACCGGCGATCGCGGCACGCACCTCCTCAATCAGCGCCTGCGCCTCCGCCTCGCGGTCGTAGGTCGCAACGACCTTTTCCGCCTCGCGAGCGACCGATTCGATCAGCGCATTCCGGTTATACTCGAAGGTCCCGCCAATCTCGCCGATCAGCCCGCTGCGCTGCTGCACCGCCCGTTCACGCCGCAGATAGTCCATAACCCCCTGCCACATGCGCAGGTTCTTTTCCACCATCCAGTCGACCAATGCCTGCAAGCGCGCTTCGATCTGTTGCGGCACGTCAGCGACGACGTCACGCGCAAATGTCTCGCTGATCTCCTGTTGATGCCGCACCAGGTTGAACAGATTGCTGACGCGAATGGTGTTGTCGAAGAACTGCATGCCGCGCAGCTCGAATTCGTTGAGAATGTTGGCGACATCGGCGCGGTGACGCTGAAAATCATCGGCGAGATCGCTGCGGAACTGCTCAAGTTGTCGTTCGATGTTCTCGATGGCGCCAACATCGTCGCGCAGCGACAGCAACCGATCTTCAACGGCGACCAGGTAGCGTTCCGCCAGTCGCCGCGCCACGCCGAGCGGCGAGAGGAATTTCAGGCGCACGCGCTGCTCTTCGTCGAGGGTGTCGCTGATGTACTGCTCAATCGCCGGAAAGCGACTGGCGTCCCACAACGCCTGATCGTCGCTGTCGCGCGCCTGGCGCGCCAGCCGCGCCGAGACGGGAAAGATTTCGGGACGCATGCCGAACAGGTCTTCGGCATGCCTGCCAACGAATGCGACCACTTCCGCCAGACCGGCGTCGTCGAGCAGGTCGGCTTTGTTGATGACAATCACGACTTTCTTGCCCCAATCGCGGATGAGTTCGAGAAAAGCGCGTTCACTGGCGGAAAAGGGCTGGCTGGCGGATGTGATGAACAGCACCAGATCGGCGCGGGGAATGAAATTGCGCGTCAACTCTTCATGGCGCTGAATGATCGCATTTGTGCCAGGTGTGTCCACAATCGCCATGCGGCGCAGCACCTCGGCGGGAAAACGATACTCGACCAGAAATGCGCCGCTGACTGTTTCGCCGGGGGTGTCGCCATAGCGCAGGACTGTGATCCGGTCGGTGGTCGGAGTCACCCCCTCAGCAACCACCGGCGCCCCCAGAAGCGCATTGATGAAACTCGACTTGCCGGAGTTGTACTCACCGGCGACGACGAGCAGGAACAGTTCGTCGAGATTGGCGATCACATCGTCGAGGATACGGGCATCAGCGGGCGCCACATCGACGCCGAAGCGCTTCAACGCGGCGCGCAGCGCCTCCAGCGCTGCGCGAATCTCTTCAAGCAGCGCCTCCTGGCGCTCAGTCAGCAGTTTTCGGCGGGTCAGGAAGGGCGTCATACCGGCGCTCGCCTCTCAATCCCGGGTCGGATAATCATCGAGGTACCGCTTCAGCAACACTACCAGACGACCCAGATCATCGATCCGTGCGCGCATGTGACCAATAATCTCGCTGCGCTCGCCATCGTCGAGCGTCTCATTCGCCAGCCGGTTCACCTGATCGCCGAGCGCGCTCACCGGGGCGTACAGTTCGTGCAGCACGCGCGCCAGCGTTTGCGGCGCAGTCAACTCGGCCCATGGATGCGAATCGGACGCTTGATGATGCTCAGCCATCGGCGTGCTCCCTGCGAGATGCGCCATCATCCCCGGTGCGCGGCTGGCAGAAGCGGTCGAACCAGTCCAGCACGCGGCGCATATGGTCGGCGCGATGATCCGGCTCGCCGGTGCGGGTCAGTTCGTGCCCTTCGCGCGGGTAGCGCACAAACTCAACGATCTGCTTCCGCCGCCGCAGGAAAGCGAACAGTTGCTCCGCCTCGCTGATCGGCACGCGGTAATCGCGTTCGGCGTGCAGAATGAGCAGCGGCGTGGCGATGCGGTGCGCGTATGCCAGCGGCGAATGCCGCCAGAGCAGTTCATGGTTTTCCCACGGGAACCCCTCAAAGACCAGTTCGACCAGTTCGTGCGCATCGCTGGTGCTGTGCTGCGTCAGCAGGTTGTAGACGCCACGCGCCGCAGCCGCGCACGCGAACCGGTCGCTGTGAGCGATCAGCCAGGCGGTCATGTACCCGCCATACGAACCGCCGGTGACCGCCACGCGGCGCGGGTCGATATACCCGCGGGCAATCAGCGCGTCAATCCCGGCGTGAATATCGGGCGCATCGGCGAACCCCCAGTTCGCCTGCGTCGCCAGGCGCCAGGCATCGCCGTAGCCGTCGGAGCCGCGCGGATTGCAGAAGAAGACCACATACCCGCGCGCAGCGGCGGTCTGCCACTCATGCCACATGCTGCGCACCCCCGGTCCCCACATCAAATGCGGTCCGCCGTGGATGTAGACCGCAAGCGGATAACCGCCGGGGCGCGCCGGGTCGAAGTCGGGCGGATGGATCACCCATCCCTGCACTTCGCATCCATCCGGCGCGGTATAGACCAGTTCCTCGAACGGCGCGACGATCCGTTCCGCCAGCAACGGCGCATTGAATGCGGTCAACCGGCGTTCGATCCCACGCGCATCGCGGGCGTACAACTCACAGGGGTTGGCGGCGTCCCCCGCCACGAACGCAACCGTGCCGTCCCTTCCCACATCGAACTCGGCGATGAACCGGTCATCGGGCATGTGCGCGAGCCGTTCGCAGCCGCTGCCGTCCAGCGCGACGCGCCAGAGCGGCTGCGCGCCGCGATACCCGGCGAGGCAGAGCAACCCATTGCTTCCTGGCAACCAGTCATAAGCGGCGATGTTGAGGTCGGCGGCGGTCAGATCGCGCAGCTCGCCGCCGGAAGCGTCCATTACTGCCAGCGACGTCGCCGAGGCGAACGGTTGACCTTCCGGGGAGCGCAGGCAGGCAATCCAGCGACCATCGGGCGAAGGCAATGGCGCGAAGTGGGTGAAACCGGGGCTGGTCAGGCGCTGCGGATCGGCACGCCCTTCAGGCAGCAGCGGCACACGCAGCACATCGAAGAAGAAAAACTGCGAGTCCCCTTCCGGGTCGCGCGTGGCGGTCGTCAGGAGCGCCTGACCGTCCGGCATCCACGCCGGCGCGCCGAAGTCGAGGTCAGCGTCGGTGATGCGGCGCGGCGCGGGCGCAGGCGCGTCGTCGTCATCAGGAACCTCGACGACATAGATTTGCGCGTAGCGGTCGTCGAAGAACTCGACGCCGGCGCGATAGGGGAGGCGCCGCACCACGCGCGGGTCGAAGCGGCGCTCTTCCTCATATTTGCGGCGCTCCGCCTGTTGCTTGCGCGTGAACTCATCGGCAGGCTCAGGTTCTGGCTCGCCAGCATCCTCGCGCGCGCGCTCGGCGGCATTCAGGCGTGAGAGGAACGCAATTCGGCGGCTATCAGGACTCCATACCGGGGCGCTGATCCCCTGCGGCAGCGAGGTCAGGCGGCGCGCCTCGCCGCCATCGCGCCGTAGCACGTACAGTTGCGGCGGATCATTGCCGCGCACGCCGACAAACGCTAGCCAGCGGCCATCGGGACTCCAGCGCGGCGCGGAGTCGTTCATCCCGGAGGTGAAGCGGCGCGGCGGACCGCCATCGGTCGGCGCAATCCAGATGGCGCGGCGGTTGGCATTCGCTGGACGATCAATCGTCACCCGCACAAAGGCGACCTCACGGCCATCCGGGCTGACCTGCGGGTCTTCGAGCCAGCCGAGGCGGTAGAGGTCATCGACCACAAAAGGAGAAGCTTTTGTTTGCACAGATGGGTTCTGCATCGGCATCGTCCGGCGGTTGACAGCTTTTAGATAATAGATATTCCTATATGCGCCCGCCTGGCGACAGATGGAAATGCATCCGGCAGAACTGCGCCGCCAGGTCGCATGCCCCTTTGAGCTGCGGGCTAAAGCCCTCGCTCAAGACGTGGAAGCCCCGGAGGGGCTTTCTTGATCTCAGCAAGGGCTTTAGCCCGAAGCGCCTATTGCAAAGCCCGCCTGTGCCGGTTGGAGCGGGCGCTGCCGGATGAGTCACAGACCATGTATCCACTCGAGTGCGCCTCAGCCATTAACGATCCTGCCACGCGGGAACATCGAACGGCGTCGAGGAGCGGCGCAGCTCGCGGAACGTCTGGCGGTCAACCGCACTTTCGCCGAGGAAATAGAGCACGCCCGCCACCACGTCGTACCGGTAGCGCTGACGCATCCAGCGCCCCTCGGCGCCCTGGCGCAGCACATCGATCAGCCAGGCGGCGGCGTGCTCATCGTAGCGCTCGGCAATGATCCAGACAAACTCATCGCGGCGGAAGGTGCGCGCCATGCGCTGCCGTGCATCGTTCAAACTTTCCTCCGGGGTCGGCGGCTCGATGCTCGACAGCAGGCCATTGCGCGGAGCGAGCAGAGCGGACATAGACATTCTCCCGCAACATCGTCGTATTGGCGACACCATTATACCATCGGAAGCCGCAGCGCGGAGTCCGGCGTGATGGGACGCGGATCGACACGGATGCGACGGATGGGCGCGGATCTGAGCAGCGATATTCGTCTCAATCCGTGGCGATCCGTCGTATCCG
>JAUQOW010000060.1 GCA_030550675.1 Chloroflexota bacterium | reverse complement strand
GTCCCGATTCGGCGAGAAGCTGCGATGGCTGCGTAAACGGCGAGGAATGACACTCCGCGAGCTGGCGCAGGCGCTCGATCTCCCTTCCCACGGATACCTCGGCGACCTCGAAAGCGGCAGACGGCAACCGTCGCTGGAACTGGCGCGGAAGATCGCCGACTTCTTCGGCGTCACCGTGGATCAACTGGCGCGGGATGAGGTGGAGTTGGAGGATATTTGAAGAGAAGGAACTGGCAGGTATCCGAAATGTCGAACCCTCGAAGATCAACCTTCAACAATATGTGTAAGTATGTCAGGAAATCCCTTCGTCGCCTACCTGAATCGCTACACAACCGCTTCCCCCGATCATGAAGCGGCATTTGATGAGTTCATTGGACAAACCCCGCCGCCTGGAGGCGAGCCGCTGCGTCTCGAAACCCGCACTGAACGGTTTGTGCGCGACTGCTTTACGCGCCAGCATCCCCCCTCAATTATTCTCACCGGCAATGCGGGTGATGGAAAGACCTACCTGTGCCGCCAGATAGTCAGCGCCTTTACCGGGCAACCTGTCATCGAATGGGCGGATCACCTGGACTGGTCTATCGCGCGTAACGGGGTGATGCTGCGCGTGGTTAAGGACCTCTCCGAAATGACTGAGGAGGCTGGCGCCAGAGTTTTGCGCGACTTGAATGCCAGCTGGCAGACTGAACAACCGCGTGAAGCGTTTCTGATAGCCGCTAATGAGGGGCGTCTGCGGTCCATTCTCCAGCGGGAGCGGTTGGAGAAACTGTTTCAGGAGATAGACCGTCAGCTTCGAGAGGGACCAGTTCTGGATCACGAGCGCCTGGTGGTGCTCAATCTCAATCAGGTCACTACGTCCACCTACGTTCCTGCAGCGCTGAACTGGATCGCCAAGCCAACTCACTGGGAAGCGTGTGCGGGATGTCCCGCTCAATCCGTCTGTCCCATTCGCTTTAATGCGTCCCGTCTGGCAGATGCATATGTAGTTGGTCGTCTGCAGCGGCTCTACCAGATTCTGGAGCACCTGGGCATTCACGTCACCATCCGCGATATGCTCATCCACCTGGCATACACCACTACGGGCGGGCTAGATTGTGCGAGCGTCATCCAGCAGCCATCGCCGTATTGGGAGCCGCACCGCTTCGTCTACTACGAGAATGTTTGGGGAGAAGCCGCCGATGAGCATTTTCGCCGCAAAACAGTAGTTATGCGTCATCTGCGACGGCTCAATGCTGGAAAGAAATCGATCTTCGAAATAGACGATTTCATCATCAATGGAAGTCCAACTGATCCTGCTATGCAGAAGGAGCATGACCAACTCTTCGCGCCAGCGCTAGATGTAGGCGGACAGCGCTTTTCGCAGGATCGCCAGGCGTACATCTACGGCGGAGCTACTGCTCCAAATCCGAAGGAAGAACATCCGTTTATGCGCTGGCTGCCGCGATGCCGCCGCAAACTCTTCTTCGAGTGGCAACACGCTGTTGCCGACCGTCTACTGCCGTTCCAGCACCTTCCCGAGTATTTCCGTCTGATAGGCGGCGATCTAGCGCTGCTGGAACGCTATCGCCGTGAGATTGTGCTGGGTCTGAACCGTGCTTTTTCCGGTCTCTATCTGACCGCTGATGATACGCTGTATGTCACCTCGCAATATGCTCACGCAGTGGAACAGCCAGTACCGCTGGTGCGGGTCAAGATTCCTGTTGATGGCATTGTGATCCAGCCTAATCCAGGACGCAAGGAGGTCTTCGACTGCGATCTGACGACGTTGCGCCTCGTTTTTCACCCACCGCCAGGAGTTCAGTCTGAATCGGTGATCTGGACTCTGGATCTGCTGCGCTTCGAGTACCTGTTACGACGAGCGCGGGGTAGCACGCCAGACATCCTGGCTGATGAGTGCGAACTGAGCATTCGCCAACTCAAGGATGCTCTCCTGTCTCGTTTCGCCGCCGAGCAGCAACCCGGACGCATAGACTTCTTCGCGGCAGATCGTAACCGCTATACCTTTCGCACCCTTTGGGTGGACTCTGACGGACGGATTCGTATCTGAGCACGAGAGAGGCGCGATGGAACGTTATGGCTATCTCGAAGAACAGCGCCAGGGCTATCCCGTCGCTGCATGGATTTGGGGACATCGCCTGCGGGTAGGACAGCATTGGATGGAGTACCTGCTGGAATTCCTCAACGTGCTGGCTGGCTTTGAGTATCAGTTAGGTCAGGGCATCAACCACGGAGAGTCTTCTAACCACCTGGAATATAACCGTTTTACTCGTCTGGGTCTGCGAAGATTTGTTTTCTACGATGAACGTGAAAAGACCCGTCATCCATTCGATGACGCTGCACACAGCCGGTTAATCGCAACGCTCCGTCAACTGTGCGACGGACATATCGCATCGGGAGACGATCCGCTCGTTCTGGCGCGTTCTCTGTTACGGGCCTTTTCAGCAGTTGAAGAAAGCAGATCCTGGTTTGCCAAGTCGCTTTTTCCGGTTCATCACAACCTGCTCTTCTGGGAAGGGCTGCGTAAAAGAGCCACCAAGTATGAAGAACGGCGCTCCGCCGACAGACTATCGCCTTATCAACTAGACGAAGGTATTGCCTTTGACGCGCGTAACTTTTTCGCCCGCGGCGGTGAAATCTATTACCTGATCCTCTCGGCTGGCACCCGCAACAATCCTGAACGGCGCAGAAACATTGCTGCGCAGTTGCGTGTTTTGCTGACCGAGCGTGATGCTGCTTTGGGCGAGTTGGCTGCAATCATCGATCAAGCCTGGCAGCGACAGACGGGAAACGGTGAAAATCGCGCCACTACTGGTCGCCTGGGCTGGATTCCTGATCCCGATTGCCCGCTCTATGCGCTCATCGCAGAAGATGTGGCGACTTTCTTGGAGACCCGTCTGGATCCGCTGGAGATGCTTGACCTTCTGGCGCACCTGATCGGTTTTCACCTGACGCTCTATATCTATCATCGGGCACATCCGGAGATCACGTTTCCCCATAACGATGCGAGTTGCCTGGATCGACGCCGTCCTTGTCTGCTGGTAGACGCGCTTGAGGGAGCAGATGGCGGCGTAGTGCGTGATATTTCTGCTGCAACCTTTCGCGAGCAAGAAGCTCATATCGTTCACCGAGCCGAAGCATACGTCCATGCCAAAGTGATGGAGTGGATCAGTACCCTGTCACCCATTGCCAATCCCTATGGAGTGCTAACAGAGTTGGCCTCGGAAGCTCGCGCTCACTTTGACCTGTCACGGCTTTCTAGAGGCAGGCAAACTGTCTTTGCAAGCCGTGTCAATGCGCTTCTCCAGGGCTTAGGACGGAATCCTGCCCCAAACGCTCTGGCTGAACGCTATGCCGAGGCATTAATCGACATGTTGCGGGAAGACTTTGACAAGAACTTCAAGGGAGTCCATCGTAAACTTGCCAAGGCAGTGGGGTTGGTTGCGCCGCGCAAAGGTCCGGGCGCGCGCTTTGTGCTTGGTGATAACCTGCTCAAGGCGTTGACGCTCGCTAATATTCCGTCCGGCAGCGGGATGACCTACGATGAATTTCTGCAGCGGCTGTATGAACGGTATGGTCTTGTTATAGGCATTCGTGAGGCGCAAGCGGCGGGTTTGCTGGAACGGCAGCGCGTGAACGGCGAATACTTTGAGCGTAACCGCGCTGCGTTGCTTGAGAAGATGAAGCTTGCTGGCTTGGCGACAGAGTATTCTGATGCGACAGCAGTCGTAGGAGGAAGGTAAGTGACACAGGCGTCTATTGTCGGGCTGCTTGCCAAGGCGCTCTATGCTTTCCTTGCCGCTCAATCCGGCGGGACTTCCCGCCGCTTCTTCCAACTGAATGGTTTTGATGACGCTGTTTATGCGGCATTGCTGGATCGCCTCCGCACTGAGGGCAACATGCTCGCCAAGCAACCGCTTTGGGTGCGCACGACCGCGCCGCTGCCCGGCTACGAGGACTATGCACTGGAGCCCGACAAATCTGCTACGTGGTATCGCAACCATGTGCCCAACGGCTACGCACTCGTGCTCATCTTCAACCGGCCTACCTCCGACGCACAGAGTCTCAAAGATGTATACCCAATTACCGAGAGCCTGCTGGCGACAAAAGGGCTGGAGTATCTCATCGGTGCAGCCTTTGCGACGTACCAACTCTCACCAGAGCAGATGGACACAGTGCGCAGGTTTCTTGATCGCCTGCGTCCTTTTCCGCAATTACGCGATCTCGCTGAGTTCCTCTGTGAACTAGATGTTTATCTCCATAAGCACCCCGGTGCACAGATAGAAATGGCGATTGCCGAATCCTTGCCCGCGCTAGGCTTCTTTCGTTGCCGTGAACTGGCTCATGTGCTCAACACGACCAAGGGCGACACACTGCTGCACAACGTGCAACGTGCTGCGCGTCTGGGCAGCGAATTGCTGGATGACCGACAACGAGACGAGTATCTGAGCAGGCTGGCTGAGACTGAGTTCGACGATGATTCTGCCTACGGTGGTCTTACAGCAGAGGAAAAACGCGCTCTGCTACACCGTTTCCTTTCAGAAGTTGTTGCTGATCGTCGCCTGTTGCTGGACATCCTGCGTCTAGATTGGCGCGAGGTCGCCTCTGTGCTCCATAAGAGCCGTCGTAAAAGTCGTTCAGAGCAGTTGCAATCACTGGCTGTCGTGCTCCAAGAGGCTCTTGCTGCGCAACGCATTTCACCTGAGGCGCTTTCCAAAGAAGCGCAGGATATGCTCGCCGATCTGTCTGCTGGCAAAGAGCCAGAGGACGACGATATTGAAATCTTTCTTGCCAATGACGGCGATAGTCTGCCTCGCTCAATTCGGAGTCAACTGCGGCGGCTACGCGGAGTTAAGAAGCATCAAACTACTGACTTTATCGCTGGGGTGACTTTCCTGGGCATAGAAATCCTGACGGACTTCCGTGATGAACTGCCAGCGGGATCAACCCTATCTGTGCGTTGGGAAAAGCGTGATGTAGAGCCCCATGAAACCGAAGCAGTGCTGGCTTTTCGCACTCTCTATGGCGGTATTGAAACAGAGATGCCAGGCATCCGCTGGGAATTGAACGACCTGTGGAAATTGGCAGGAGGTCACGAAACTATACTGGATAGTGAAGAGGCTGAGGGTGAGCGCGAAAAGATTATCAAAACCGATCTATCGTTTCGGGTAACGCTAACGGATAGCCAGGGGAAAACACTGGCGACTGCTGAACTGGTCTGGCATTATCGCTCTGACAGTCCGGCAGCAGCAACGTTATCCAATGTGCGAGCTGAAGCGCAATGTCTGGCTGAGCAGGACAATGGACCTCTTTTTCAGGTCATCGCGCCCCGTCTGCGCATCCCGATATACAACACCTGCCCTGCGCCCAACGAAGTGGGCGATCTGGATATCAGTCGTCCACTTTCGAGCCTGGGCGCATGGTATCGGGAAGCGACAGATCTGGGAACTGAACTGCGTCAGACATTTCAAAGGGCAGCACGCAAGGAAGTCCTATCCTTGATAGACGCCGCACTCGGGAGTTTGGAAGAAGCCTGGGCGAAATTTGTAAAGAAAGCGAGCGCTAATGGTCTCTTAGCTGCCGATCTGGACGCTTTGCTTACAGCCTATGAAGGTTTGCTGACTACCGCTGCCCAAAACCTGCAACATGGACATGAGGTGCTGTACGGTTTCCGCTGGTTAGTGCAGGCATGGATGGTCGGACCTGCAACTTTCGATGAATGGGCAATGATGCCGTTGTTGCATCCACTCAAGCTCCACTGGCATCGCGCTCGTGCCCGACGCTTTGCCAGCTTTCTAAGCACGTTGCTTTCGGATAATAAAGCGACACGAATTGTAGATGTACGCCGCTTTCGTCAGGAGTTGACAATCACCTACAGCTCGGCGGGTTATCCAGCGCTGATTGCCCTGCCGGGCAGAGATCGTCGCTCTGTCTACTTCTTGCCCGTCCACGAAATTCAGGGATATGAACTTTTTCGGCAGGAGGGAAAGGCTAGTCTGGCATACGGTCTGGACCCTGACTTGGTCTCTGAGGATGAGAGTGAAGAGGCAGCAAAGATTGCGGCAACTGAACTAGCGCGTGTGGTTCAGGATTATATCGAAACATACCCCTTTGTCTGCGATGGTCTGGAAATCTATCTCGTTCAGTGTCGCAACGGCGCTTTGCCTGGTTTGTTAGCGGAGGAGCTGGACAAACTGATCCGTCGCAGACAGTGGAGTTTGCACCTGGACATTGTTGTCCACAGTACTGATCGAGGTGCACCGCTCTACCAGCGTATTACGGAGTGGCTCAAAGCGCACGAGGAGTTGGTTGTTCGCCCTGATGGCGAGTTTTTTCCGCCAGTAACGCTACGTATCCTGGAATGCGAGTATGATGACCTCTTTCGGCAATTACACGATACAGATCTGGTTATCCTTCCCGATGTGCTGGCGGAAAAAGGTCAATCCGTGGAAGCGGAGATGCAATCTGTATTGCCTATGAGAGGGTATAAAGACGAATGGCCGCTCTACCGCTCCCAACAAGCGCCTTTTGATCGAAGCGAGCTGATTCGCACACTCTTTCTAACACCACAACCGCAACCAGAATTACTGCGGCATTTTTATTGCATCCAGTGGGCGGCGAAGGAATGCAAAGCGCTGCCTGCCGACAAGATGCCGCAATTTGTCCTGAGAATATCGCTGCTCAACTGGGAACAGTCGCTGACTGAACTGCATCGCTGCTTCAACTGGGTCGTTTGCTACGATACGACTGTGGATCGTTTTCTGCTAGAGGCCACCTTCCCGGGAACAATAGAGGTCATTCGCTACTCGTCAGGGTTGGGTGCTAAGCGGCGCCACAACCTCACTGTCTCCTCATCTCACCGTTCGCAGGATGTTGTCATCAACCGCCTTACTGTCAATTTAGAATCGCTACTGCCTGGCACACCGGACGAATTCCGTCGTCAGGTAGCACAGCGTTTAGTTGAACAAGCCAAACAGGTCTCTGGTGACATCGTTCTACGTGCGGCAGGTCCCGGCGCCTATCTCAACGAGTTGATCGGAATGGTCGTTGCCAAGCATGAAACTGAGCAACGTTATCTGGAGCGGCATCCTGGTGCGTTGACCGCCTGGATTTACCTGGACGACTTTGTACACTGGTTTGATGGGCGCGTGCCCGATCTGCTTTTTGTCGCTATTCCCCCTGGAGCGGATAAAGAGTTACTGCTACACATTGAGCTATTAGAAACCAAATGCATAGGCGAGTCCAACTTCGCTCTTGAAGCTGTCGATGCGCAAAGGCAGGTGGCACAGGGTATCAATCGTTTAGCACAGGCATGGATGCCAGGCGCAGGACACCTTGATGCTACCTACTGGTACGATCAACTCTACCGGGCTGTGGCAGGCAATTTGTCGCTGGAACACAATCAGATGCACCTGTGGGAAGCCTTCCGTCACCGTCTGCCAAGAGGAGACTTTTCTTTGGAAATCAGCGGACATGCGTGGATATTCTGTTACGATAGTTCTGTGGGTATCACTGGGCTATGTGACGAGGGCGATGCTTCTATGACCGCGCCCGACGTTCCAGATATCCCTCATCGATACCATCATTTCGGACGTGCAGGATTACGTCGTCTGCTACGTAGCTTGGTGGAAGCCTGGGAACTGCCCGCTCCAGTCGATACATGGTCCGCAACCCACGACTCGTCGCTTGTATCTCCTGTGCCACAACCAATCGAGTTGCCACCAGCCGCTGTGTCTACTGAGACAGAACTGCAATTATTGTCTGAGTCGACACTACCTGGAAACGAAAGTGCGCTTCCATTGTCACCCCTGACCGAATGGTGCGAACAGCAAGCGCGCAACCTGGCCCGCGCCTTGAATAACTACGGTATCCAGGTCTATCCCATCCAGGCAGATGAAGCCGATATCGGTCCTGGCGTAGTACGCTTCAAAATACGCCTGCGTCCCGGCGAAAAGTTGAGCCGCATCCAGTCTATTGCCCCTGACCTGCAGCGCGAATTGGCTCTGATGTCGCCGCCATTGATAGACAATGTACGTGGCACAAACTTTGTTGGTATCGATTTGCCCCATCCGCAACCAGCAACTTTACTGCTTTTGCCAGAGCTGTCCAATCTGCCGCGTCCTGCTGTAAGCCGATTACCATTTCTGGTTGGAAAAACACCTGATGGTCGTCTGATCATCACAGATCTTGCTGATTTACCACATTTGTTGGTTGCAGGAAGTACGGGATCTGGAAAGACCATCTTTCTCTACTCTCTGTTGCTTAGCCTGATTCATCACCACAGTTCAAATGAGTTGCTTATGCTTTTGGTTGACCCTAAACAGACCGATTTTGTCTACTTTGATGATTTACCACACTTGCTGGGTGGAAAAGTAGTCATAGATCCCAATGATGCGATCAATTGGCTTGATCACCTGGCAACAGACATGCTGAATCATCGCTCACAACAACTCCGTAATGCTCGTTGTCGCGATATTCATGATTACAATGCTCGAAACCCTGAAGCATTAATTGCTCCGCTGGTAGTAGTGATCGATGAATACGCCGATCTGGTGCAAGTATTGAACAAATCAGACCGACAAAGCTTTGAGCAACGATTAGTAAGACTGGCGCAAAGGGCGCGTAATGTTGGTATTCATCTGGTCATTGCAACACAGCGCCCAAGCGCCGATATTGTAACAACAAGTCTCAAGACGAATTTACCTGCCAGAATTGCTTTCCGTTTACCTTCACATCACGATTCAATGATTATTTTGGATAGACCTGGAGCAGAGAACTTACTGGGCAGAGGCGACATGCTCTTTGCTAATCAACAATATGTTGAGAGGGTGCAGGGATTTTATGTAAGTTCATCCGATCTTGACCAATATTTGCAAAGTATTGTGAATACTTCTGGGTGATGCTTCTAGCCGAAAATGCTGGAGTGACACCAGGCTTTAGAGCATGATCGGAAACTATTTTCTCGGATAGAGACGATTCAGTAACATTGTCGCCAAACCGAGATAGATAAACGCCTCACTCGATTCTGGGTCGCGATTATATTCACGAATCGCCTGTCTCTTGCGTCCTGCGTTTCGACAGGCTCAACGCTCCGCCCACGCAATCGAGCGTTCCACCACGTTTCGGCAGGCTCAACGCTCCGCCCTTCGACAGGTTCAGGGCGCCGCCCATCGCTTCGGAATGACCGCACATCCTTTCTGTTCCGGCGGCTTTTCAATGACCGTGAGCCGTATGGATGGATGCTGCGCGAGGCGCCGTTCAAGCCCGGCTTTGTCCCCTTGATCGCCCCGAATCTCCGCCATCCGCGGAAAGCGGTGATGGTGTTCGCTCAGCAGCGTTTCGGCAGGCGAAGCGTTGAGCCTGCCGAAAGGCTCAACGCACCGCCATTCAGCCCCTTCCGTGTCCGAACTATCGGCAGCGTGGACCAGGACTCGCAAGAAGCAACTGTTCGTATCAACCCAGAACTGACGCTTGCGCCCGTTGACCTTTTTTCCCGTCGTCGCCGCGCTCGCCGCCCGCTTCCGTCGTTTTCACCGATTGCGAGTCCAAGACGCGGCGCCCTGAGCCTGCCGAAGGGCTGACAGACGGCTCTTCTCGCGGTGAGCGCGTCGAACCGCGTCCCGACCAAGCGCTTTACGCGCTTGTTTGCAAAGCGCATCATTGATCCGAACGAAGATTCCGTCGCGTCTCCATTGGTCACAAGAGGAGCGCACGGCGCTGATGAGCGGAACATCCGCTAGACGCATGCGCCAGTGACCCCAAGTGCGATGGTTGGAGATGAGCGCATGCACGCTCGCCCGCAGATCAATCGCGGCGCGTTTAGCCTGTCGAAATGATGTCCTTCTCCTCATCAGAACGCCATGATCACCGCTATCATACCACAAATCCGGGTTTCCGATCATGCTCTCAGGGCTTCCCTGTCCTGAGCGAGGGCGTATATTAACTGAACCCGGCATACCCTGGCTGGCGGTTGTTGAGAATGCAGAAAACAGTCCGGTATTGCTGAACGCTACGGACTGAAGCCCTGGCTGAGATCGGGCAAGCCCCGCAGGGGCTTCAATGTCCTGAGCGAGGGCTTTAGCCCGCAGCGCAGAGGATACGCAGCCCGGCAGCACGGGTATACCGGATTTATTTCCTTATAAGCCCGTAGCGCAGAGGACGCGCGATCTGGCGGCATCACGTTCATCTCCCCGCAATTCCCATGCGTGTGCCGCTCAATGCCTCCACACAAGCACAAAGGCACAGAGGCGCAGAGGATTTCGATGATATTCACCCCCTGCGCCTTTGCGCCTTCGTGTGATCTACACGGCGCGTCCTCTAACCCCTAATCCCAATACCTTTCAAATAAGGACGACGAGCCATCATCGACAGGGCTAAAACGCGGAGTCTTTGCACCTTTTTGCCTTTGCGTGAGCTTATTCGAAAGGTATTGCCCCTAACCCTTAACCCCTAACCCTTAACCTCTCGCCCGGCGCACCGCCTCGGTCAACGCGCGGCGGGTGTAAACCTTCACCATCGCCTGGCGATACTCCGCCGAAGCATGGATGTCTCCCAGGTAATCGACGCCGTCGCCAGCGGCGTTTGCCGCCGCCGCTATGGCTGCGTCATCCCCGGATGTGCCAACGAGTGCGGACTCGGCGGCTGGCTGCCGCACCGCCACCGAACCGGCGCCGGTAACGCCGATGCGACAGGCGGAGACCGTTCCGCCATCGAGTTTGACATACGCTGCAACGCCGACGATCGCGTAGCGCGACGCCGGATGGCGCAGTTTGGCGTATGCCGCGCCTTCGCCTTTGCCCAGGATGGGGAAGGTGACCGTCGTGATCACTTCATCCGACGACAGCGCCGTGGTCAGCATCGCTACAAACATGTCGTCGGCGGCGATGCTGCGCGCGCCGTTCGGACCCATAACGTTGATCGTCGCGCCGAGCGCGAGCGCGACGGCGGGCAGGTCGGCGGCGGGGTCGGCGTGCGCCAGGGAGCCGCCAATAGTGCCGCGATTGCGCACCTGAATGTCGCCGATCTGACCGACGCACTCGGCGAGCACCGGGCAACCGGCGCGCACTGCCTCGTTCGTGGCGATCTCATAGTAGGTCGCGCCCGCGCCGATCACCAGTCGGTCGCCGTCCGACGTAATGCCCTTCAGTTCCGACACGCGGCTGATATCGATCAGCACGGCGGGTTGCGCCAGGCGCAGTTTCAGCGCTGGCAACAGCGAGTGACCGCCTGCCAGCAGTTTGGCATCATCGCCGTGCTGCTGAAGCAGCCCGATCGCCTCGTTGACGGTTTTGGCTGCATAATACTGAAAAGGCGCCGGTATCATGAGCAATGCTCCTTACTTCCAGTCAGCGCGCATCCAGTGCTCACGCAGGACGCGCAGCAACAATTCTGATGGCATGTCTCAGAAAGGTTGATGCTACAACGCAAAGGCGCAAAGTCTCGCAATCAATACGCCCCCTTTGCGTCGTTGCGCCTTTGCGTCAGCCTTGTTGATAGAGCCATCAACCAGATGTTGCGCAATCTTGTCTGTGGTGATCGTTTCGCGGCTGGCGTTGGCTTCGACAGGCTCAGCCAACGCCAGCCATTCCATGTCCTTGTTTGTCCAGTTCACGTTGATCGCTCTACGAGCCAATCTCTAGGACGATGCCTGCGCTGCACGGATCGCCTTCCACACGTTTTCCGGAGTCGCTGGCATCTGCATATGTTTGACGCCAAACGGCGAGAGCGCATCGATGACCGCGTTCATCACCGCCTGCGCGCTGGCAATGGTGCCGGCTTCACCGGCGCCCTTCACCCCCATCGGGTTGACCGGGCTGGGGGTGACGGTGCGATCCGTCTCAAACGGCGGCAGCATATGCGCCGCAGGCACGGCATAGTCCATCAGCGTACCGGTGATAAGTTGACCGTTCTCGTCGTACACGGCGCGCTCGTAGAGCGCCTGCGCGACGCCCTGGGCAATGCCGCCGTGGATCTGACCATCGACGATCATGGGGTTGATCACGTTGCCGCAGTCATCGACCGCCACGTAGCGCTTCAGGTCCACAATGCCGGTGTCCGGGTCCACCTCGACGATGGCGATGTGCGTGCCAAAGGGGAAGGTGCAGTTCGGCGGATCATAGTATGTTGTCTCGTCGAGGAATGGCTCCATGCCTTCCGGCAGGTCATATGCCACCGACGCCTGGAGAGCGATCTCCGCCAGCGTCTTCGCGCGGTCGGGCGAACCTTTGACGTAGACGCGCCCGTTTTCATACACCATATCGTCGGGATTGGCTTCGAGCATATGCGCGGCGATCTTCTTCGCCTTCTCCTTGATCTTCGCCACGCTGCGGTAGACCGCCGTGCCGCCGACCGCCAGCGAGCGCGACCCGTAAGTGCCGTAGCCGAACGGCGTGCCCGCCGTGTCGGAATGCTCGATCACCACATCGTCGTACGGCACGCCGAGTTCATCGGCGACAATCTGCGCGAAGGTGGTCTCAACACCCTGCCCATGCGGCAGCGACCCGGTCGTCACGACGACTTTGCCGGTCAGGTGAACACGCACATTGGCGCTTTCCCACAGACCGGCGCCCCACCCTTCGCCGGGCAGACCAATCCACTTGCTCGGCGCCACGCCGCAGATTTCGACATACGAACTGATGCCAATCCCCAGGTATCTCCCCTGCTTGCGCGCCTCTTCCTGCTGCTTGCGGAAGTCAGCGTACCCGACGATTTCGAGCGCCTTGTTGAGTGCCGCTTCATAGTTGCCGCTGTCATACGGCAGCAGCCCTAAGCCATTATCGTAGGGGAAGGCGTCGGGCGGAATGAAGTTCTTGCGCCGCACTTCCGCCGGGTCCATCCCGATTTCAGCGGCGAAGCGGTCCACCATGCGCTCAATCAGGTACGACGCTTCGGGACGACCGGCGCCGCGGTAGGCGTCGACCATCGCCGTGTTGGTGTAGACGCCATAGACTTTGACGTAGGCGGCGGGGATGCGATAGACGCCAGTGATAATCCGCCCGTAGAGGGTCGTCGGGATGCCGGGTGCAATGGTGCTCAGGTAGGCGCCGAGATTGGCGTAAGTGGTGACACGCAACCCGGTGATTGTGCCGTCGCGGTTGCCAGCAAGCTCAACATCGGTAATGTGGTCGCGCCCGTGGGTCGAGTACTTGTAATTCTCGCTGCGGTCTTCGACGAACTTGACCGGTCGCCCAATCTTGCGCGCCGCCCACATCGTAAACGCCATATCGTTGTAGCAGAAGATCTTCTGCCCAAAGCCGCCGCCGACATTCGGCGAGATGACGCGCAGTTTCGTTTCGGGAATGCCGAAGACGAACGCCGTCAGCACCAGACGCATCACGTGCGGCGCCTGCGACGTCGTCCAGAGGGTAAATTCGCCGGTCGCCGGCTCATAGCGCGCAATCGAACCGCGGGTTTCCATCGGGGTGGGAATGAGGCGTTGATTGATAATCTGCTCGCGCACCACCACTTCCGCTGCGGCGATCGCAGCGTCAGCCTTGGCTTTATCGCCCGCCTCCCATTCCATCACGATGTTGTTGGGCGCATTTTCGTGCAGTTGCGGCGCGCCCGGCTCGGTGGCTTTCTTGGCGTCCACCACCACCGGCAGCGGCTCATACTCGACCTCGATCAGGTCGCAAGCGTCGCGCGCAATGTAGCGATCCTCAGCGATCACCAGCGCGACCGGATCGCCAGCGAAGTGCACCTCGCCAACCGCCAGAACGCGGGGCGTATTGACATTGTTCTTCACGCGCCCCGCCTGCCAGGCGCATGGCAGCGGGTTGAGATCGAGCATGTCTTCGCCGGTAAAAACGGCGACTACGCCGGGGTAAGCCTTTGCCTTGCTGGTGTCGATGGATTTGATCTTTGCGTGAGCGTAGGGGCTGCGCAGCACGCAGGCGTGCGTCATGCCCGGGAGTTTGATGTCGTCGAGGAAGCTGCCCTGTCCCGTAATCAACTGCGGGTCTTCGCGGCGCTTGATTGCCTGACCCACCAGCTTCGTTGGCATCGTTTCAGCCGTCATCGCTGTTTCTTATTCCCTTCTAGTGCGGAGAAAACCAGAAGTCGAGCGACAGGTGCGGTCATTCCATTCAGACGAAGCAATTTATGCCGGAACCGCTTCGCCGCGCATCTTTGCGGCGGCGTACTGCACAGCGCGCACAATATTGTGATACCCGGTGCAGCGGCAGAGGTTCCCTTCCAGCCCGTGGCGCACTTCCTCATCGGTCGGGTTGGGGTTCTGCTGCAACAGATCATAAGCAGCCATAATCATGCCCGGCGTGCAGTAGCCGCACTGCAAGCCATGGCATTCCCAGAACCCTTCCTGCAGCGGATGCAATTGCCCATTCTGCGCCAGACCCTCAATGGTCAGCACATTCGCGCCATCAGCCTGCACTGCCAGCATCGTACACGACTTGACGCTAACGCCGTCGACCAGCACCACGCATGCGCCGCACTGACTGGTATCGCAGCCGATGTGCGTGCCGGTGAGGTTCAGGTGCTCGCGCAAGTAGTGAACGAGCAACGTGCGCGGCTCGACGTCGCTGGTGTAGGTTTTGCCATTGACCGTAACCGTGATCGTTGCCACTGTTGACACCTCCTCGTTGAGCAGCGGATAAACAGCAGAGGGGGAAATATGCTAGCGTTCCCGGCGGCTGCGTGACCGTCCGAGAATGTAGCCGATCAGGAAGGCGACAATAATCCAGGGCGCCCAGGGGCGCTCGGCGATGAAGTCATTGATAATGCCGAATATGACCGATTCGGGACGCAACTGTTCTTCGGGAGGCACCACCACCGCGCGGCGTTCAGGCGCAGGAGGCGGCGCTGAAGGCGCTTCGGCGGCGGGAGCGGCGGGCGCTTCAACACGCGCAGCGGCGGGCGCCTCGACGGTCGCAGGCGCGCCAGCGGCGACTGGAGCGGCGACGCGGGTCGCCACCTGTTCAGCGAGCGCCTTAAGCGACTGATTGATCAACTGGCGCGAGGCGCCTTCGATCAGGCGCTGCCCGACGCTTGCCAGCGTCCCGCCAACCTGCGCTTCGCCGCCGTACACGAGCAGCGTTTTCCCCTCCTGATCCACCAGATCGACCGTGCCAACGCCATCAACCACGCCGTTGGCGCTTTTCCCGCTGGCTATCAGTTTATAGTGGTTGGGCGGGTCGATGTCTTCAATGCGGATGCGACCGTTGTAGACGCCGCGGATTGCCTGGATTCCAATCTTGATCGTTCCTTCGTATTCATTGTCGCTCACCTGTTCAAGGCGTTCGCATCCTGGAACAATGCGCGCCAACACCTCAATATCGTTCAGCGCTTCCCACACGATTTCGCGCGGCGCGTCGATCGTGTAGCTACCGGAAATCTTCACTGAACCGATCCTTTCGTTTTACCCAAGAGACTCAGGAATCCGACATTTTGGCGGAATACAGGAACAGGGTGCAGGCAGAGTCGGACATTTGCGGCGAACGGTACACGGCGCCTGATTGTGATACTGCCGCACTTATTCTTTATGGTACCGACAGGCGTCATGTTTGTCAAGCGCATTAGAACTGCGGCAACACGATATGCGGAATGTGCACCGCTGCCTGATCAGACGATGCCTGCGCCGCGCGCGGTTGCGTCAGGCGCAGCAGGTGCGCTTCGGCGTTCAGCAGTTCGATGAAGCGGTCGATCAGGTCGGCGTCCCACTGCGTGCCGCGTCCGCGTCGAAGTTCGGCAATCGCCTCGTCCTGGCTCATCGCGCGGCGATACGCGCGATCCGACGTCATCGTGTCGTAGGCGTCGGCGATAGCCATGATCCGGGCTTCGAGCGGTATCTGATCACCGGAGAGTCCGTCGGGGTAGCCAGCGCCATCGATCCGCTCGTGGTGATGGCGAATAATAGGCAACACGACGCGCAACGCCTTGATGCCGCGCACGATCTCGACGCCAATGACGGTGTGTGCGCGCATGATATCCATTTCTTCAAGCGAGAGGGGCGTCGGTTTCAAGAGAATAGCGTCGGGTACGCCAATCTTGCCGATATCGTGGAGCAACCCGCCGTAGCGCAGCGCTTCGATGCGCTCGTTCTCCAGCCCAATGACCTCGCCCAGTCGCACGGCATACCGCATCACCTGCAATGAATGCCCGGCGGTATAGGGATCGCGCGCATCGATCGAAGCGGCCAGCGCGGCGATCGTTTCAAGATTCTGTTGCTTCAACTGACGGTACAGGCGGCTGTTGTCGAGCGAGGCGGCAATCTGTGATGCGCAGATCGCCAGGAGCGTGCGGTCGTCGCTGTCGAATCCGGGTTGGTCGGGTGTGCGCGTCAGGTCAAGCACGCCGACCGGTCGGTCATTGCTCCGCAGAACAAGGCGCGCACGATGGGAGGGGTCGACCTCCTGCGGATGACGGACCAGCCGGGCATGCCCTTCAAAGAGCGCCTCACAACAAACGCCCTGACTGATCGGCGCACGAACGCCGACCGGGGCGTTCGCCGACACTCCCCGATGTGCGAGCAGTTCGAGTTCGTTGTCTTCGGGATGCACCAGGGAGAGCGACAGCGTCGCCGGTGAGAAGCGTCGCCAGAGCAACTCGACAATTTCGCGCACAGCGGTTTCAGTATCAAGCGTGCTGGTGAACGTCTGACTGATCTCATACAGTGCCACGACCTCAGACAGACGCTGCCGCTCCCGGCGCACCCGCCGCCATTCGACTGCGCGACGCACCGTTCGTTCGAGTTCGTCGACGCTGAACGGCTTGGTCAGATAGTCGAACGCGCCCAGTTTCAGCGCCTCGCGCGCAGTTTCGACCGTCGCATACGCTGTAAACATGATGGTATCCACATCGGCGTGATGGTGACGTATTTCCCGCAACAGCGCCATCCCTCCCATTTCCGGCATTTGCAGATCGGTCAGCACCAGATCGAACTGATGAGACTGAAGTATATCCAACGCTTCACGTCCGTTGAACGCCGTTCTGACCGTATAGCCTTTCATCTGCAGCAATCGCGCGCAGAAACTGTTGACCATGGGGTCATCTTCGACAATCAGCAGACGGACGGGATCTGCGTGAGTTGACAGAGCGTGAGTCATCGGGGCCTCGCTTGTGCGTGTTCCAGACCAGCATGTATTATAGCGTCGCAGCATTTCTGTTTACGTACCATCGTAACAGGCGGTTCGCGCTGAGGCGTTCTTGAACAAAAGCGAAGACCGCGCTCATCAGCGCGGTCTTCACTCAGGCAAAAGCTGCCGGATTGCAGCTACGGCGCAAGGGGACGCTGGCGATTCTGGAAGTAGGCGTGCACCCGTCGTTCGAGTTCGTCGAAGTCGAACGGCTTTGCGAGGTAATCGTTGGCGCCCAGACGCAACGCCTGCTTGTGCGTATCTGGCGTGCCGAACGCAGTGATCAGAATGACATAGATGTCGCCAAAATCTTTGCGGATGGCGCGGATGAGATCCAGTCCATCCATGCGCGGCATGTTCATATCGGTGATCACCAGGTCGCAACGATGACGTTGTAGCACTTCAACGGCCGCCATGCCGTCTTCCGCTTCCAGAACGACGTAACCGCCATTTGACAACAGAAACTTGTACAGGCGTCGGGTTGCCGCATCATCTTCGACGATCAGGATCGTATCCCTGGTATGACCATTGTGGTGAGGTTCTGTCATCTTAGACATACACGCCTCCGCTGTGTGCAAACCCTGGTGCGACCGGTAATCATCCACCTTGCCGGGGCAATATCCCTTCCGTCGAAGCGTCTCAGAACATGCCGCCTTTCAGTGGCTGTCCTGTCATGAATGAAAAATAGTAGTGGAGCAGATCCATTATTGATACCGCTATTCTACCATATTTTGACAATGCACCAGTAACACGCGAGCGATTGTCATCACTCTGTGATACGCTCATCGCACCCCCAGCCTGTCCAGAAATGCGCGACACCATGCTGCGGGCCAGCGGGCCAGCGGTTGGTGCGGGTGGTGCGAATCGGATCCGCCAGTGATCAGCAGCCCATACTGCTGCGCCAGGTGCTGGTATGTGGTCACCTGATCGGGACGATGAGCGGGGTAGTACACCTCGATGCCATCAAGACCCGCTTCCGCCATGGCAGCAATATCCCCGGCGCTCGCCGGGATGGCATACACGCCTTTCGATCGACCGGGGTGCGCCAGCACTGCCACGCCTCCTGCGGCGTGAGCGACGGCGATGACCTCATCTACCGCGGGAGGGCGATACACGCCGGGCAACCGCGTCAGAATATAGCGCATTCCCGCACTCTCGTCGTCGTCCCCTGGCAATCGTTCAGGCAGATCGTTCGATCTGCCGAGCGCCATTCCGATGTCGGCGACATTTGGCGGGCGCCCAAGGTTGTCGATGCCGGTCAGCCGAAATCCCTCAGCAGTCAGCCGGCGCCGCAATGCCTCTGCATCAGCCCGGTTGCGCTCTTCCACGGCGCGGCAAAGCGCCTGCAAGGACGGAGTCTCAGGATCGACGCCGTACACGAGCACATGCCAGAGTTTGAACGGCAACAGATCGTCGGGACAACCGGCGGGAAATCCGCTGTCGATCTCGACCCCGGCAATCGCCTGAATGCCGACGCGCGCACATGCTTCCTGCACAGCGCGAACGCTGGCGGTCGTATTGTGGTCGGTGGCAGCGATCACGCGCAGACCGGCGCGCATCGCCGCCGCCGCCAGCGTTTCTGGCGTCCACGTTGCGTGATGAGGGGTTGCGCTGGTGTGAATGTGCAGGTCGATCATGGCTGATTGGGCAGACGGTTGAACATTCGCCGGTCCAGTGCGCGCAGCGCATCGTTTCGTCCCATTTCGAACAGGGTCCAATGGTTGCGTTCTTCGTAGTCGATGATCCATTCCAGGGGCATCATCTGCTGCGGGGCGATAACCAGCGGTTCAGCGATGATTTGCGGGATGCTCCCCTCCATCAGCAGTTCGAGATTGCCTGTTTGCCGCGCAGCGCGTTCCAGTTTGTGCGCCGCTTCCGCCAGCCGATTATAGGTGCGCAGCATTTTGATGGCGGTGCGGTACGATGCCAGCAGCGCCCAATCGAGCGTCAGCGACAGTGCCTGCACCAGGTCCTGCGGAACCTCCCGCAATTGCTGACGCATCGCGTCGGGCGTCATGTCCCATGGCGTCATCATCACGACCACAATCTCAACATCCTCACCCGCAGCCAGGTCGATGACCGGTCCCAGCGGCGTGTTCGCCAGCACTGCGCCGTCCCAGTATTTGCGACCGTCGATCTCCGTCCATGGATAGATGGTCGGAATGCTGGATGACGCCATCAGGTGGTCGATGGTGATCGTGTCGGCGGGATGGTCGCGCAGCGGTCGGTTGCAGAAAACGCGCAGATCGCCGGATTGCAGATCGGTGGCGGTAAGCAGCAGTGCGGGGGCGTCTGGGGAGTTGATCCGCTCGAAATCCATCCAGCGGCTCAGGGTGTGTCGCCAGGGGGTGGTGTCGAGCAGGCTGCGAAATGGTCGGCTGCGAAAGACGTTGCTGATGCGTTCGAGAAATCCCTCGGCGCTCATCTTGCGCTCTTCCGGCGGCAGGACCGCCGGTGCGCCGCCGTGCGCCTCCGACGTCAACACGCTATGCATCAGAAAACGGATGAGCGGACGGCTGATTGCTGGCAGATCGCCCGACAACCGGTGCACATCCTCAGTATGCATGTCGAGCCAGCGCGCTTTCAGTTCGGCGACGGTAAGTCCCGATGCCAGCGCGGCAGCGTTGATGGCGCCAATTGACGTGCCCGCGATAATGTCGGGTCCTTTGCCGTCCTGCATCCAGCCGCGTTCGACCAGCGCCTCGATCACGCCGATATGATAGGCGCCGCGACCGCCTCCGCCCGAGAGCGCCAGCGCTTTTTTCATCGCTTCCTGCCCTCCTCAAGGGTTATGGTTGTCAGCAGCACGGCGTGCGCTCCAGCGCGCGCCGGATTTGCCGCAACGCCGCCGCTGACGGGCAACCGTTCGCCGCTGTGTGCGTCGTACAGTCCGATCACAATCTCATAGGTTCCCGCCGGAAGATCAGGCGGCAACGGCAGCGGCAGCGGCACACTGATCTGCTGTCCCGCCTGCCAGTCGCCTGTGGGCAACCCGCCGACGCCAGCCGGCGGGACATCAACCCCGGCGACGCGCTGCCCCTGCGCGTCAATCATCTGAAGAAACACCGTATAATCGCGCGTCGGAGATACGAGCGCTCCCCAGGACGGCGTTACCGTCAGATGATCATGCGCCGATTCGATGGTGAACCCATGCAGCGCGATCTCATCGCCCAAACGCGCATGGACCGGGCGGTCATACGGGCGCGGCAGTTGATAGATTTTTGCGTACTCAATCCCATGGATGGTAATCGTATGAAGCGGCGTCATGGCTTCAAACTGTCGGTAAATGTCGGGATGCGCGCCGCGCTGCACCGACTCCAGATAGACGACGGCGTAATTCACAGGCAGTTTGCCGAGGTCGGTAATATCCCGAACATCAACAGGCACAAATGGTTGCAATGTTGGTCTCAGCGCTGAAATCACCGGTCCGTATCGAATATCGGGTCGGGCGCTCAACCATGCGCCGACCTGATCCATGCCTTCGCCCCAGCCGATGAGAAACATCCGCTGCGCGACGGGACCCCCGCCCAGCAGCGGATTGTAGTAACTCAGGTAATATGGGTGATACCAGACCACCTGACCGATTTCGATGCCTCCCAGAGCGAACAATGTTGCCAGAGGAACGCGGGCGAGCCACGCACCGCCGCGGCGCATCGTTGTCGCGCGGCGGGCGCACCACGTCTGCGCTGCGACGTATCCGCGCACGATCCCGGTGGCCGCCAGAACCAGCAGCGCGGGCCAGATCGGCAGCGCATACCGATCAAACTTCTTCGCTCCCAGCGTCATGATCAGGGTCCAGAACGCGGCGAACGCTATCAGGACGAACAGGATGCGATACCGACTATCAAACGGCGCATCGCGGCGCTTCCAGAACTGCCAGGCGTCCAATCCGGCGAAGGCGCCGAACAGAATCAGCCCAAGCAACATCACCGGCGTCGTACGGAACAGACTGGCGACGGGGTAGAACCACACTCCAGGGTCGCCGACCGCCTGGCCATTGAAGAATTGACCATCGCCATTCGGACGCCCGCCGTTGAAAATGATCTCATTGAAATATGCCTGAATCGCCGCATCCGGCGCCGTCCAGAGCGCGGGCCATCCCGCGAATGCGACACAAAGGGCAATCCCTAACCACGCACTGTAGCGCACAACGGCGTACCGCAGGCGGCGAGCGACCTCTGCAACGAGGCGTTGTATGCTGCTTCCGTGCTGAAACGATGCCCTGTTCGCGGGTGCAAGCGCAAAGAGGAGGATGCCGGTGAAAGGCAGGAAAATAAGAGCGGGTCCCTTTGTCAGCAACGCCAGTCCGGTCAGCGCCCCAGAGCCAAGCAACGCCGCCCATCCGCCCTTGCCTGCCCGTTGTTGTTTCCAGGACGTGAGCAGCAAGAGCAGGCTCACAGTGATCAGTCCGGTCAGAAGCGCATCGAGATGGAGCACACGACCGTGGGCGATCAGGTACGGCGATGTAGCCCAGAGAAACGACGCGACGAGCGCAACCGTCGGATCAACGAGGCGGCGCAGCAAGAGCCAGGCAGCGACGCCGAAGAGCGCCTGCAGGATCACGCCCGGCAACCGCAGCCAGGCGAGATGCTCGACCATGGCAGGCGCGCCAATCCAGCCCATCTCGCGCGCGGTACGCTCGATCATCAGCCCGATGCGTCCCAGCCAGAACATCGTGATGCCAGGATGCCCGACGTAGATGGTGTCTGCCCAGCGACCATCGGTAATCGCCGCGTCGAACCGCTCGGTGTAGCGGATCCAGTGGTACGCCTCGTCGGTCGTCAGAAAATCAGCCAGTCCGAACGCGCGCGGCGCGAGCATCAGGATGCCAAGCGCCAGGGCGATCATCAGCGTGGTTCCAACCGCTGGCGCCGTGCGTTGCGCCGGGAGCGCGCTCGCGCCGCGCGCGGCGTTCCGTTCCACTCTTTGCATACCTGTTCCTCACGATGCATCCGTTCAACAAAGATTGTAACAGAGATGCGTCGCAGATCGGACGCTACGACATATCTGCGTGGGTACTGTTCAATATCAGGACTCATGGCGCGTTGCTTCCAATGGTTGTCAAACGGTATAATCGCTTCTATGGAAATGACCATCTGTGTATCACAGGGTTGATGACGGCGCCGGATGCAGCGCATCCATGTAACGATGCCGAAGAGGCGACGACATGCCCAGCCAGGCAAGGCAGGAGCTGAACATGACGGAATCATCCTCAGCGCTCCCCATGACGCCGAATGGCGCACCGGCAGCGCCGCTCGATATGCACAAAAGCATTCATCGGCGCGCAGCGCTTCAGGCGATTATGCGTCAACTCAGCAAATCGTTGACTGTGCTTGCCAGCGCCGCCGATATCATAATGCAGGGACGAACAGACGGCGCCGCGCCGCAGTCGTTCCTTATCTGGCTGCAACCCAATGCGCGTCAGGCGGAGGAGGCGTTGCATCGCCTGCGTGAATATCGCCTGACCGGGTCTCCGGCGGCGACGGAACTTATTCAGTGTCTCACCGTGCTGGTGCTGGCGGCTGATATGATCGTCCAGGGTCAATTGAGGGGCGACGCCTCCGTTGAAACGTATGATCTGCTCCGCCGCAACGCTGATCGGGCGATCAAGAGCCTGGAAGACCTCAAGAGTGAAGTGCTGTCGTAAGCGCGCTGGCGCGTTTTTCAAACGCGAGGGGCGTTTCCTGCGTCCTGATGCCGTTTTCCCCTCATCCCCCCGCCCCCTCTCACAGGTGTAGAGTTTTTGGGATGCGAGGAAAATTTGCCGCGTCCTGACGCCTGTTTCCCCTCATCCCCCCTGCCCCCTTCTCCCCT
>JAUQOW010000266.1 GCA_030550675.1 Chloroflexota bacterium | reverse complement strand
CCCAGCACGCCTGCGGTTGCTTTGCCCGCGCCGAAATGAACAGCCCGCGCAGGAACAACTCGCTCGACGGCACGCCCGCGCCGCCGACCGGCAGCGGCGCCGCTCGGATGTCGCGCTCGACCGGCGTCAGCGGCGCGGCGGTCGGCGCTACCGGTGCAGACGGCGGCGATACGTTGTCGCCTGGACTGAGCGGCACAGCCACGACCCCTTCCTGAAACGACTCGGCATACCCGAACCACATCCCAACCCGACCAGACCGGACTAACTCGTAAGAACGGACAAAATAATCACTGCCGCCAGCATCATCACGTCGGTAAGCGAATCGGAACGGCGGCGTCACCTTACGCACCGTGCTCAGGTCGAGATACCAGCGGATAGCAGCGATGGTCTTCGGGTCGGTGAAGTTTGGACGCAGGTCTTTGCCCTCGCCGACCATCAGGCGTGCGCCAAACTGACTGATGAAGAACAGCAGGTCGGATTGTGGATCGCCCACCGGGACATATCCCCACCGCTGGTCGCCTCCCTCGCCGCTGGTCAGCGCCTGTGCCGCCGCCAGGAAATCCTCCGGCTTCCAGTCGGCGCGCGGCGGCTGCACGCCTGCCGCCTCGAAGGCGGCGCGGTTGTAGACCAGCGTGCGCATAGCGATCGCATACGGCAGCCCGTAGATACGTCCGCTGCGGCTGTACTGCGCCAGCGCCGCCGGGAAGACGTCGTCGCGTGGAAAGGCGGGGTCCGCCTCGATCAGCGGGCGCAAATCGAGCAATGCCGCCTCGTCGTCGGGGGAGATCGGACCGGACCACAAGAAGCAGTCATTGGTTTGCGCCAGCGTGGCGGCGCTCACCCG
The DNA here is from genome assembly GCA_030550675.1 of Chloroflexota bacterium. GTDB lineage: Bacteria > Chloroflexota > Chloroflexia > Chloroflexales > Roseiflexaceae > Roseiflexus. The sequence goes on along the minus strand of JAUQOW010000266.1, from coordinate 5,278 downwards.
CTGCACATCGGGCGTCCATACGAACGGTTTCACCTGCACGAACAGATCCGGGCGCTGAGTGTGGAAGGCGCGCACGATACGGCGTGTTTGAGCCGGATCATACCCGTACAGACCAAACGTCACGGTTGTGGCGCCGGCTGGCGCTTCCTGCGGCTCTGGCGTGGCGACCACGACTGGATCGAGATTCGGCTTGGGCGTCGGCGTCAGTTCCCGCTGTGCAATTTCTTCCTGGATCTGACGTTGCGCGTCTGCCAGCGCCTGACGCACATTCGCTTTCGGGTTAGTAGCCACTGAGGACGCCACTCTGCTCAGGGCGCCGATGACGGTCACATCAAATTGCTGGTTCGGCAGCGTCCCGCTGTTTGCTATCGCCCAGCGGTACGCCTCGGCGGTCTGCGGGTCGAGTGTGCTCCAGAACGCCATCTGCTGCGCCAGCGACTGCCGGACGGGAATGCGCGCGAGAGAACTGAAATCGCGCTGCTGTTCGTTGAGGGGTTGGCGCGAGAGCCATTCGATCCAGCGCCAGGCGGCTTCTGGGTGCGCCGTGCCGCCGCTGATCATGAATCCTTCGGTGAAGCCGAAGAAGGGATCATAGAACGAACTTTTCGGAAAGGGCGCGCGACCCGCCGGAAAATCCGGCGTCCAGGGCGAGCCGTCATCATTGGTGATGTAGGACATGTCGCTCCAGATAGCGACCCGCCCCTCACGCACCAGGAGTGCGGGGTCTTCCGTAGCAGCGCCGCCTCCATAAGGTCCGACCAGCACGCCGGTGCGATGCCACTCCTGGATGCGCTCGAGCGCCGTCACATACGGTGGCGCTGTGAGATCTATTTCTGCCGCCGATATCTTGAGCGGGTTGATCCCCTGCTTTTCGAGCAGACTCATGAACGTCAACACACCGCCGCTTGGCTCCATGAACCCGTAGGTTCGGATGGTCGAACCGCTGCGCTCAGTCAGGCGTTCGGCAGCCGCCAGCAAGTCGTCCCACGTCCAGCCGGGGCGCGGCTCAGGCAGACCGGCGTTCTGGAACAGAGTGCGGTTGTAGACGATCAAGGGCACGCTGTAGGCGCGCGGCAGCGCCCAGACTCCGCCCTTTGCCGTGTAGCGCTCCAGCGTGCCGGGGAGGAAATCGTCGCGCTGAAACGCGGCGTCGGCGTCCATGAGCGGCTTAAGGTCGAGCACAAGGGGCGTGCCGAATGCCTCAGGGGTCAACCATTGAGCCGACGCTGTATCCGCCGCTGAAACGACTTGCCGGAGCATATCGAGGGGATTGCCTGGTCCCTGCCTGCGCTCCATATCAGCCCTCATAACGTCATCGAGCGATATGATCACTACCTTGATGTTGGGATGCTCAGTTGTGAATCGATCCGCCAGCGTCTGGTAAGCGTCGCGCTCGTACTCCCATGCTGCAAATGAGATTGTAACCTGCGCATCGCGCCTGGTCGTCGGCGTTGTTCCAGACGCCGGAGTCGCGCCGCCTGACGATTGCGGCGCGCCGCATGCCGCAAGAAGCGTCGCCCAGAGGGTGAAGATGATCCACACATGTCGCATGGTTCCGCCTTTCGTTGCACTCGAGCGTGTGCGCACTGCACGCGACTGACGCCTGCCGAGGGGATGGAGAGGACTTCGAGGAGGTTGCTGGTTGCTTCTGCGACGAAAGGCGCCGGGCTGGCATCGGTCGCTTAGCCATTAAGATGCGTGCGTCTGTTGGTCATTCGAGAGACTGATCCGGGGCTATGGCGTTGTGATACTGGCGTACTGTAGACATAATACAGTATAGTCGGATTCCGTCGATCTGCAATGATACAGAGATGAAACAAGCATAGCGGAACCGGTGTAAAGTCGGCGTTAAGAGCCAATCCAAAAACTGCGCGCTGCCGTTCTTGCGAGGTGTGTCAGCGCCGCCTGGAGCGAACGATGTGTCACGAGCGAAGCGAGGTGAGGCCCAGTGAAAGCCATCTTCCCACGCGACAGGGGATCGCTTTGTGGCGCACGTTGACAGCGAAGCGCGGCAGCTCGCAACACCACCGCTCCCTGATAGAGCGGTCAATCGGAGGTTGCACAAACTTGCCTATGGCGATTGTTTCGCGGTTGGCGTTGGCTTCGACAGGCTCAGCCGACGCCAGCTGCTCCTCAGGCGCAGGCTTGATTGTCTGAATGGTGATTGATCTTCCTATGAGTTATACAGATAGGCTCTATGTGCGTCGAACCAGAACGCAGGTGCGATGCCGCTCCTGAATGCGTTCGAGCGCCGCAACATACGCTGGCGAAGTAAGGTCTGTTTGTTCCGTTGGTGCTGTCAGCAGTGCGCACAATGTCACGGCGATGGCGTGGACGGCGCTTGCTGCGGTGCAGGCGTGGCGACTACCACTGGATTAAGATCGGGCGTGGGGGTTGGTTTCCGATCCCGTCGCACGCTCAATTCCTCCTGTAGCTGACGCTGCGCTGCCGCAAGGACATCGCGCGCATTCGCCTTCGGGTCGTCCACGACGGCAGAAACCGCTTCGCTCAATGCAGTCAGCGCCGCGTCGTCGAACGACTGGCGCGCCAATGTTCCGTTGTGCTCCATGATCCAGCGGTGCGCCCCGATGATCTGCGGGTCGAGTTTGCTCCAGGACCTCATCTGCTGCGCCGCCGACTGCCGGACAGGCAGCCACTGGAATGGACCGCTGAGTCCATCTTCAGCAATCGGTTGACGCGAGAGCCATTCGATCCAGCGCCAGGCAGCCTCAGGATGGCTTGTGCCGCCGCTGATAATCAGCCCTTCAATTGAGACCGGAGCGTAAAAATTGGAAATGGGACCTTGCGGGAAGGGCGCGTAACCGATCGGAATGTCTGGCGTCCAGGGGTTGCCGTTATCGTCGAGGAGGCGGAAGGTGTCAATATCGCTCCAGATAGCCACTCGCCCTTCACGGACAGGGTGCTCTTGAGAGACGGCGACAGAGTCGCTGGCGAGCGCTGGTTCAACCAGCACGCCGGTGCGATGCCACTCCTGCACGCGTTCGAGCGCCGCCGCATATTCGGGCGCTGTGAGGTCTATGTTTGCTGCTGATGCGGTCAGCAGGTTGATCCCCCCGCGTTCGAGCAACCCCAGGAATGTCAGTACACCGCCGCTCGGATCCATGAACCCGTAGATGCGAATGGTCTGACCATCGCGTTCGGTCAGTCGCTCAGCAGCCGTCAGGAGATCATCCCACGTCCAGCCGGGGCGCGGCTCAGGCAGACCGGCGTTCTGGAACAATGTGCGGTTGTAGACCATCAAGGGGGCAGTCTCGTAAGCGAGCGGCAGCGCCCAGACCCCGCCTTTCGCCGTGTAGCGCTCGATTGTACCGGGGAAAAAGTCGTCGCGCCGAAACGCCGCGTCAGCATTCATCAATGGCTTGAGATTGAGCAGGAGAGGCGTGCCAAACGCCTCAGGGGTCAACCAGTATGAGGAGAGCGCTGTATCAGCGGCTGACACGACCTGTCGCAGCGTGTTGAGCGGGTTCAGTTCGCCGTCGCTCTGCTCGTTCGCCGTTGCATCATTGAGCGACGCCAGGACGACTCTGATGTCGGGGTGCTCCGTCATAAACCGATCTGCGAGCGGTTGGTAGACACGGCGTTCATGATCCCATACCGCAAATGAGATCATAACCCGCTCACCGCGCCCGGTCGTCGGCGTCGTTCCAGAAGCCGGAGTGACACTGTCCGGCGACTGCGGTGCATTGCACGCTGCGAGGAGCAGCGCCCACAAGGTCGGAAAAATCCACCAGTGTCGCATCGTTTTGACCAGGCGCATGATATTTATATGCCGTCATGCACAGTATACAGATGCCGTCAATTCCGGGAGTCCGCCGTGCAGGAACGTGTCGCTGCGGGCTGAAACCCTGGCTGAGATCGGGCAAGCTCCGAAGGGGCTTCCATGTCCGGAGCGAGGGCTTGAGCCCGCAGCTTAGCAGACCCGGCGGCCCGGGTCTACCGGATGTTAGCCTGCCGGGATGCCGTCTGACAATGTATGCCTGGAACCTCCTGCTACCATGCGCTTGCCCGCGTTGTGAGTCGCATCTATAATGACATTTGTTACGACGCGCTGTAACAGAGAAGGGATCGCCCGTGACCGACGATCATCATGCTGACCGTCCCTACTTCCGCGCGCCCTCGATTGACCCCGCTGGCAGTCGGATTGCATTTGTGTATGCCGGTGATATCTGGCTTGTCGCTGTCAGCGGCGGGCACGCCGAACGGTTGACGGCCAATCCAGCCAACCATATGCTGCCGCGCTGGTCGCCTGACGGATCGGCAATAGCATACACCTCATCGCGCACCGGGCAGGGTGACATATATATTCTGCCGCTCCATGACGGCAAGGTGAGACGGCTCACGCACCACGAGGCGCAGAGCGTCGTCGAGTGCTGGTCGCCTGACGGCGCTGCTATCTACTTCACGTCGCAGCGTGAGCGTCAAGGGGCGGCGATCTATCGCATTGCCGCATCGGGCGGCACGCCGGTTCTCTGGATCGCCCAACCTTATGAGCGTCTCGGCACAGTCGCCGTTTCCCCGTGTGGTCGCTGGCTGGCATTCAGCCTGATGCGCGATCCCTGGTGGCGGCAGGGACCGAATCCGTATGGCGGCGCTGAACTCTGGCTGGTATCAAATGCGCCTGATGCCGATGATTTCTATCGGCTGAGCGATGCGCCGGGATGGAATTACTGCCCGATGTGGTCGCCCGACAGCCGGGCGATTTACTTTGTTTCTGATCGCGACGGCTGCGAAAATCTGTGGGTCGTGCCGCGCGAGGGCGGCGCTGCAGAACGCATCACCGCATTTCGTGATGGACGCCTGCTCTGGCCATCGATGAGCGCTGATGGCAGGACAATCGCGTTTGAGCGCGATTTTGGCATCTGGACGCTCGATCTCGCATCCGGCGACGCCAGGCGCGTTCCGATTCAGGTGCGCCAGGATGCCAAAATAACGCCGGTTCGGGTGCAAACCTACACACGCGACGTGAACGAGCTGGCGCTGTCGCCTGATGGGAAGAAGATTGCATTCACGGTGCGCGGTAAGATCTTTGCAGACTTTGCCGATAAAGAAACCGAACGTGATCAGCGCCAGGGACCGGCGTATCGCGTGTCGCAAACGGCATTCCGCGACAGCGATATCGCTTGGTCGCCCGATAGTCGTTGTCTGGTCTATGTTTCAGACCGTCATGGCGACGAGGAGGTATACTGCTACGATTTTCCCACGCGCCGCGAAACCCGCCTGACCTGCGGAAAGAAGCGCAAGAGCGCGCCATGTTTTT